>CACXFF010000349.1 GCA_902766805.1 uncultured Coriobacteriaceae bacterium
GATGACGTACTGCATGGCCGTCTTGTGATCGGGCAGCGGGGCCTCGATCTTCTGCTTGCCCTCGACGGCGATGGACTCGTAGCCCACAAAGGAGCCGTCGATGCCGATGCGCTCGCAGTTGCCCTTGGCGTAGACCTCGCGGGTGTCGACGTCGAGCAGCTGGAACTTGAGCGAGGAGCTGCCAGCGTTGATGACCAAGACGTTCATGGGATTCCTTTCGGTTTGGGTTGATGGCACAACGGTTAACTATACGCCTGCCAAGGCTAGGCAAGCGCCATGGGGAGGGTTTCTCCACCCAAGACATGCCAGTGCAGATGCATGACCGTCTGGCCGGCGTCCTTGCCCGTGTTGGCAATCGTGCGGAAGCCGCTCTCGCGGATGCCCTCGGCGCGCGTGACCTGGTCCACGGCGTGGGCCATGGCGGCCAGCGTGTCGGCGGGGACGGAGTCGACGATGTTGTCGTAGTGCTCTTTGGGCACGACGAGCACGTGGGTGGGTGCCATGGGGCTCATGTCGCGGAAGGCCACGACCAGCTCGTCCTCGTACACGTAGTCCGACTCGATGACATGGTTGGCGATCTTGCAGAAGATGCATCCGTCTTGCGTTGCCATGGTCTGTCTCCTATTCCTGAATGAAGGCCGCGGCAGGTGCGGCCGTCGTGTCCGCCACGTGGCTGGCCTCTGAGCTGGCCACGAGCACCTGAACCTTCTGTTCGGCGTCTGCCAGGCGCGCCCTCAGGCTCGCCAGCAGTTCCACGCCGCGTTGGTAGCGCGCCAGGGAGTCCTCGAGCTCCAGGTCGCCCGCCTCGAGGGCGCGTACGATCTGCTCGAGCTCCACGCTCGCCTCCTTGAAGCTGAGCTCACCTACGGGTCTTGGCTGTTCCGTCATGACTCCTCCTTCCCGGTCACGCGTGCCTCAAGCGTGCCGCTTGCGACGCGTACCGTAATCTGTGCTCCCCTATCCACTTGCGACGCGTTGCTGATCACGTGGCCCCGATCGTCGCGCGCGATGGCGTATCCACGCCCCAGGACCTTGAGAGGCGAGAGTGCGTCGAGCGTGGCGGCCCCGGCCGCGACCGCGTCGGCGAAGGGCCTCAGCATCCGCTTGCCCGTGCCGGACAAGCGCTCCGCCTGCCCGGCGAGGGCACGCTGCTGCGTGTCCAGCAGCCGGGGCAGCGCGTCATGCAGACGCTGCTCGGTCTGGGCGAGCTGCGCCTCGCGTGAGGCCACGAAGAAATCCGCGTCCTGCAGGCAGCGCCGGCCAGCCAGGGCGTCCAGCCTCACGCGCTCGCGGCCCAGGCGCCCGCGCTCGGCCTCGCGCGCACGGTCTCCCAGGGCGTCCAGGCGCAGGCGCTCGCGTGCGAGCTGGCTGCGCTGCGCCTCGCGCAGGCGGTCGCCCAGGGCCTGCTGCGTCGCGCGCCTCGACTCCAGGCACTTGGTGAGTGCCTGCGCGAGGCGTTCGGCGCGCGTCTCGATGGTGTTGGCGATCTCGTCAATCGCGGGCGCGACGCTCTCGGCGGCCGCCGTGGGCGTCGACGTGCGCCGGTCCGCGACCATGTCGCAGATGCAGGTGTCGGGCTCGTGCCCGATGCCGGTGACGACCGGTACCGGGCAGGCCGCCACGGCGCGTGCCAAGGCCTCGTCGTTGAAGGTCATGAGGTCCTCGAACGAGCCGCCTCCGCGCACGAGCAGCACGCAGTCCGGGCGGGCTTTGGCGGCCGTGACGAGCGCCGCCATGAGCGACTCCGGAGCGCCGGGCCCCTGCACCTGGGCGCCCACCACCAAGAGCTCCACCAGCGGGTTGCGGCGGCGCAGCGTGCGCTTGACGTCGTCGATGACCGATCCCGACAGCGACGTGACCACCGCGACGCGCGTGCAGAAGCGCGGTATGGCACGCTTGCGCTCCTGTGCCATGAGGCCTTCGCGTTCGAGCTTGCGGGCGAGCTCGGCCACCTGCTGGCGCAGTTGGCCCTCCCCCGCCACGCGCAGGCGCCGGCAGATGAAGCTCATGCGGCCCGTGCCGAGGTAGACGTCGAACTTGCCGGACATCTGCACCCGCAGGCCGTCGCGCAGCTCCACACCGCTCGCCTCGTGCACGCCGCGCCAGACGATGACGTCCATCGCGCTGCTGTCGTCTTTCACCTGGAAATAGCAGTGACCCGAGCGGGCGTTGGGACCGCGGAAGCCCGTGACCTCGCCCGTGACCTCGAGCTTGGGCAGGCCGTCCAGGCGGCCCTTGGCTATGCCGAGCGCTTCGCTCACCGAGAGCGGCGCGTTGTCGGGTTCGCTGGGGGCGGCGGGCTCCGGTGCATCCTGAAAGAGCGGTGCCCCGGCCGCTCGCGCGTTGCGCGTGAAAGCCGCGCGCACGTCGGACGGGCTTGCCCCTCCCATGCCCGAGCCGGGCGAAGGCGCACCGGACTGCAGGTCGGACAGGCGCAGCGGCCGTGTGGGACGGGCGGGCATCTATCGGCTCCTACGGGAAAGGCCCAGGTAGTAGAACAGCTGGACGACCGACACCAGCGCGGCGGCGACGTAGGTGAGGGCGGCCGCGATCAGCACGCTGCGCGCCCCTCCCTCGGCCTGCTCCCCGAGCCCGGCGCCCTTGATGTACTTGACCGCGCGGCGCGAGGCGTCGATCTCCACCGGCAGCGTGACCAGCTGGAAGAGCACGGAGAACGCGAAGAGCACGATAGCGGCGGTCTGCAGGCCGCTCTGCCCGAGCAGCACGCCAGCCATGAAGACCAGCATCCAGATGGACGAGGTGAAGCTCACGAGCGGCACGAGCGCCGTGCGAATCTTGACCGGCAGGTAACCGCGCGCGTGCTGGACCGCGTGGCCCGCCTCGTGGCAGGCGACGGCCACGCTTGCCACCGAGCCGCCGTTGAGGTTCTCCGACGAGAGGTTGAGCTGGTTGGTGCGCGGATCGTAGTTGTCGGTGAGGTGCCCAGAGATCTGCTGGATGCCCACGTCCGTAGCACCCTCGTCGCGCAGCATGCGCCTCGCGACATCTGCGCCCGTCTCGCCCGTGCTGATGCGCACGCGCGACCACTTGTCATACTGGCTCTTGATGTAGCTCTGCGTGATGAGGCCGAGCAGCGTCGAGAGCAGCACGATGCTCCAGTAGCCTAGGTTCCCCGAGAAAAAGTACGGCATCCTGCCTCCTTGCCCTTGTCTGCCTAGAGTCGCGCGCGGGCGTGCGACGTTTTCAGCATACCTTACCCGTTGGCTCGGACAAAAAATCAGTTCCGGCGTGCTCGCTCCTAGAGCAGCTCGATGCGCCCGTTCTTGACCGTGAGGCCGACCTCGCCCTCCAGCAGACGCGTCAGCGGCTTGCCCGCCAGCTCCGCGCGCCAGCCCTCGCTGAGCCTCCCGGACTTGCCGGACACGAGGTCCTGCAGGTCGTCGCGGGTGGCGATGAGCTGCGTGGCCACGCCCGAGCGGTCGGAGATCACGCGCAGCATCGCGTACATGAGGTCGAGCACGCTCTCCACCTCGGCCGCGGGCCGCTGCCTGCGCACGTAGCGCGGCAGCTCTTCTTCCGGGCACACCAGACCCGCATACACGGCTTCGAGCAGGGCGTTGGCGTCTGTGGCGGACAGCCTCTCGGCGCCGCGGATGCGCGCTAGGCGCTCGCGGGTGCGCGGGATGCGCTTGCACACCTCCAGCACCACCTCGTCGCTCAGGACCCATTTGCGGGGGATGTCACGCGCAGCCGCGAGGCGCTCGCGCCAAGCGCAGACCTCGCGCGCCATGCCCATCTGGCGCCGCGTGAGCGACGTGACGCGGCGCAGGTGCGTATAGGCCTCCTCGGGGCTCAGGCGCACGCGGGCGGGGTCGTTGAGCGCCTCCATCTCGGGCCTGACCCAGGCGAGCCGGTCTCTGCGGATGAGGTCGGCCTGCATCTCGTGGTAGATCTGCGGGAGGTAGCGCACGTCATCCTCGGCATAGGCGAGCTGCTCGGCGTCCAGCGGTCGCTGAGCCCAATCGGTGAGCGACTCGGCTTTGGGCAGGCGCACGTCGCACAGAGACTCCACGAGCGCGGCGTAGCCCAGCTGCATGCGATGCCCGAGGAACGCCGCGGCGACCTGCGTGTCGAAGACGGGACCGGGGATCACGCCGAGGGCGTGGTCGATGGCCTCCAGGTCTTGGGAGCAAGCGTGGATGACCTTGGTCACGCGCTCGTCTGTCATGAGGCGCGCGACGCCGCTGAGGTCGAAGTCCGCGAAGGGGTCTACGCACGCGATGTCGTCGGCGCTCACCGACATCTGGAGCAGGCAGAGCCTGGGGTAGAGGGTCTTCTCGCGCAGGAACTCGGTGTCCACACACACGATCCGCTCGGAGCGGGCGCGGTCACAGAACGCATCGAGCTGGTCTTGATCTGCAATGTACAAAGCGTATGCCTTTCGCCGTCGGCCCCTGGGGCGCGCGACCTGAGGTACTATCAAAGCGCTGCGCGTGCAGCCTGTATATCATACGCGAAAAGCCCCACCGACGAGGAAGGCGAGCATGCGTACTGTCATCATCCACAATCCGCGTAGCGGTTTTGGCTCCGACGCGATCTTCGAGTTCGCGCGCTGCCTGATGGACGCCGGCGACGAGTGCGTGATACGCGCGCTGGGCGACGAGCAGCCGGTGGCGCAGGCCTTGGACGAGGCACGGGGCTTCGACCTGGCGGTCATCTCGGGAGGGGACGGCACCGTGGCGTCGGCGCTCTATGCGCTTGCCGACAGCGACGTCCCCACCTGCGTCTTTCCCAGCGGTACGGCCAACCTGCTCTTCGAGTCGCTCGGCAATGCCCCCGAGCCGATGGCCATCGCGCGGGCATGCCGTGAGGGTGTCACCGTGCGCCTCGACATCGGCGAGATGCGCTGGCGCGACCAGGACGGGCAGGATCACCGCAGGGGCTTCTCCCTGATGGCGGGCTCGGGCTACGACGCACAGATCATGGCCGAGGCGGCTCCCAACAAAGGCGCGCTGGGCGAGGCGGCATACTTCACGGCTGTGGCGGCAGTGTCGCCGCAACAGTACCGCTTCTCCGTCGAGCTCGACGGCGAGACGCACGAGAGCCAAGGCATGATGGCCATGGCGTGCAACAGCGCGCGCATCCAGGGCGACATCGAGCTCATCTCCGACTGCAGGATGGACGACGGGGTCATCGAAGTGGTGGTCTCGCAGATCCGCCATCGCCCGGAGCTGCTGCCCACGGTGGCCACCTGGCTCATGGATCCCGCCGCCACGCACGTCAGCCGCCCCATGGTGGAGCGTTTCAGTGGCACGCGGCTGCGCGTGACGGCCGACCGGCCCCTGCCCCTGCAGATAGACGGCGAGCCGATCCCCGGCACCACGACGGGCTATGAGGTGCGCGTCCTGCCTGGCGCGGCGCGCCTGATCGTGGACCCGCTCTCCCCCTTCTATCCCGAGGGCCGCTGAGCCAGGTTTGTTGGCGTAGAGCCTTTGGCTTCTGGGTAACACGCGGTCGCATCAGACCAGGTACAGGAGGGCTGCGTAGGCCACGAGGCCCGTGACCGCGCAGATCACCAACGATCCGCTCTTTTTGGCGACCACGGCCACCAGCAGCGCCGCGATCACGGGCTTCAGGGCGCCCCAAGGGTCAGCGGCGAAGGCGCCGGGCGTGAAGAGGTCGTTGGACACGAGCGCCGCGAACGCCGCGGGTGGGATGAGCGACAGCGCGTCGGTCACGGCTGGGGACAGCTCGCGGCCCTTCAGCACAAAAAGCGGTATGCAGCGGCAGGCGAGCATCGTCGCGCTGCAGGCGACGAGCAGGATGGCGAAGTCCGTGAACGACATCGGCGTCATGCGGCATCACCTCTTCCGCGCATGGCCACGCCCACCGCGACGCCCGCGAGGGCGCCGACCAGGATCGAGGCGCCTCCCAGGCCCAGCATCTTGCACAGGTACACGCTCACGCCCGCCACGAGCACCACCGCGGTCACGCGGGGCGAGAAGTCGCGCGCGACCAGCAGGCACACGAATATCGCGGTCATCGCGAAGGCCGCCAGGTTGGTGGGCACGTCGAGTGCCTCCCCCACGAGCGCCCCGGCGAAATTGGAGAATGCCCAGGAGCTGCAGCTCAGGTAGTTGACCATCGTGGCGGTGGCGCCGTCCCAGGTCTCGTCGTGCTCGAAGCGGTCCAGGTTCACGCCGAACGACTCGTCGGTCACCGACGCCGCGAAGAAGAACGACAGCAACGGGTTCTCATTGCCGAAGTACGGCGAGAAGGCCGCGGAGTACAGGATCTGGCGCGTGTTGACGAAGCTCGTGCTCGCGATGATGGAGAGCAGCGGCGTCCCCGCCATCCACAGGTTGGGGATCATGAACTGGCCGGCTCCCGTGTAGTACACGTAGCTCATCACCAGGCACATCCAGGGGGCCATGCCCACCTGGCTCTCCAAGATGCCGCAGGGGATGCCGATGGAGACGTAGCCGAGCATGATGGGGAGGGCGGCTGCGAAGGCTCTGCGCAGGCGTGTTCCCATGCTAGTCCACCATGCGTATCGACTCGATCACGGGCTGGTCCTGCGCCTCGATCGTGCCGAAATCGTCGACGGGCTTGGCGTTGGCGACGAGGGCGTCGATGACGTCCATGCCCGAGGTCACGTGCCCGAAGGCCGCGTACCGACCGTCGAACGAGGCGTTGTCCTCGGCGCAGATGAAGAACTGCGAGTCGGCCGAGTCATAGTCACGGCCGTTGCGGGCCATCGAGATCGTGCCACGCACGTGGCTGATGGTGTTGGGGTAGCCGTTGGCCGCGAACTCGCCCATGATGGTCTTGCCCGACCCGCCCTTGCCCGTTCCCGTGGGGTCGCCGCCTTGGACTAAGTCCTTTGTGATGCGGTGGAACGTGAGGCCGTCGTAGAAATGCGCCTCGGCCAACTCGGCGAAATTGGTCACCGTGACGGGCGCGATCAGGGCGTTGAGCTCCACGCTGATGTCGCCGTAGGACCTCACGCTGATGGTCGCGTGATGGATGCCCGCGGCGTACGGAGAATCGGGCGTAGAGGCGTCCGTCGTGGCGGTGGTCGCCGCGCTTGTGGCCGCGCTCGTCGTGGCCTGCGCACCGCTGCAGGCGCCCAGCAGGAAGGCAAGGCCCGTCCCAAGGCCGGCACAGGCAAAGGCTCGACGAGTCAACGTAGGCATAGGTAACCCCTTTCAAAGAGAGCGCGAGGCCGCGCTCCGTCGATTCGCACGAGAAACGACTATAGCGCAGCCTCGCTACGGACGTGTGTAGCAGCTTCTAGCTCCTGCGGACCTTCAACATCAGACGCAGGCCGTTCATGATGACGATGATCGCCACGCCGGTGTCGGCGAAGACCGCTGCGGCCATGCCCGCCCAGCCGCCTGCCACCAGCACGAATACCAGCGCCTTGACCAGGATGGCAAAGACGATGTTCTCCCGCACCACGAGCATGGTGCGCCGCGCGAGGCGCATAAAGGTCGGCAGCGACGCCAGGTCATCGGAGAGCAGGGCAACGTCGGCGACCTCGAGGGCGGTGTCGGACGAGGCCGCGCCCATGGTGATGCCCAGGTCGGCAGCCGCCAGCGCGGGCGCGTCGTTGATGCCGTCTCCCACCATCGCCACCACGCCCGCCTGTTGCAGCGAACGGATGGCATTCACCTTGTCGTCGGGCAGGCAGGCGGCGCTCACGCTGTCCAGCCCGAGCTGTGCCGCGACAGCCTCGGCGACGCGCGCGTTGTCGCCAGTGAGCATGTGCAGGCGTTCCACGCCGAGGGCGCGGAGCTCCTCGAGCGCGGGCTGGGCGGCCGTGCGCGGGGCGTCTGCCAGGGCCAGCGCGCCAATGGCATGCCCGTCGCGGGCTACGGCCAGCACGGTGTTGCCTTGGGCTTCCAGGAGAGCCACGCACTCGTCCAGGGCGCTGCTGTCGGCCACGAGCTCGCGCACGTAGCTGGGCTTGCCGACGAAACAGTCCTGGCCGTCGAGGACGCCGGACACGCCGCGGGCCGCGAGCTCGCTCACCTGCGCGGCCTGACGCCGCGTGACGCCAGCCTGCTCTCCGTGAGCGCAGACCGCGCGAGCCAACGGGTGCGTAGAGCTCGACTCGAGCGCCAGCGCCACTTCGAGCACCTCGTCGAGCTTCGCGTCGTCCAGACAGGCCACGCGCACGAGCTGGGGAGCTCCCTTCGTGAGGGTGCCCGTCTTGTCGAAAGCGATGGCGTTCACGTGCGCGGCGACATCGAAGCAGGCACCGCCCTTGACGAGCACGCCGTCCTGCGCCGCGCGGCTGATCGCGCTCACGAACGTGACGGGCGTGGAGATGACCAGCGCACAGGGGCAGGCGACCACGAGCAGCGACAGGGCACGGTAGATCCAGTCCAGCCAGTTCACCTTGTCGAAGCCCAGGAACAGGCCCGCGAACAGGGGCACCACGATGCCGACTATGAGGGCGCCTGCGACCACGAGCGGCGTGTAGACTGCCGCGAAGCGGTCGATGAAGGCCTCGTAGGGTGCCTTGGCTGCCTGGGCACCCTGCACCATCGTCACGATGCGGGCCAGCGTGGACTCGTCGGCGTCGCTGGTGGTGCGCAGCTCCACGACTGCGCCTTCGTTCAGGGAGCCGGCGAAGGCCTGGGCGCCGACGCCCTTGTCCTGCGGCACCGACTCGCCCGTGATGGGAGCCTCGTTGAACGAGGAGCTGCCGCTCACGATCACGCCGTCAAGCGGGACGCGCTCGCCAACGAGCACGCGGATGAGGGTGCCCTCCTCCACGTCGTCGGCCTCCACGTCGTGGGCGCTGCCGTCCTCCCCCACCACGTGTGCGGTGTCGGGCGCAAGCTGCATGAGCTGCGCGATGCTGCCGCGCGACTTGCGCATGGACCAGCCTTCGAGCCACTCGCCCACCTGGTCGAGGAAGATGACCATCGCGGCCTCGCCAAAGGCTCCCATGAGCAGGGCTCCGATGACGGCGATCGTCATGAGCACGTTCATGTCGGCCGTCTTGCGCTTGAGGGCGTACCAGGCCATCGGCGCGATGTAGACCAGGCCGCAGACCGCGGAGATGATGTAGCACACGTTGGAGGGAATCTCCGCGTGCACGAGGTGCTCCAAGACCAAGCCCGCGGCCAAGAACAGCCCAGAACCACCCATGAGCAGCTCCTGGCGGTGCTCGACGAACCAGGGAAGCTCCGCCTCGAGCTCGCGCAGCTTTTCCTCCGACAGGTCCAGGTCGTGGCCAGTCGAGCGCACGGCCGCAAGCACGGAGCGCTCTACGACGGCGTCCAGGGCGCCGGGTTCCTTCGAGACCAGCAGTTGGCCGCTGGCGTAGTTGAGCTCGCAATCGGCGACGCCTTCGGCCAGGCGCACCGCGTTTTCGCACTGCTTGGCGCAGGACGGGCAGTCGAGCCCCTTCACCGTGTACACGAAGCTGATGTTCTCTTCGTTGAGCGGGGCGACGCCCTCGTCTCGCTCGCAGCTGTCGCAGCCACAGTGCTCGTCGCCGCAGCCGCAGTGGTCGTGGTGGTGCCCCTCGTGCTCGTCGCCGCAGCCGCAGTGGTCATCGTTGCAGGTGTCATCGTGCTGATGCTGCTCAGGCGTCGCCTCGTGCCCGCCCACCGCAGGTGCGAAGGGCTCGTCGCTCAGTCCCTTGGGTTCGGCGGCCCCTGGCGTTTCGAGCCGCGTTTCACCCTCGCTGGCTTCAGTTGCGCCGTCTGGCGCGCCGGGCGCCATCCCCTGTTCCAGCGACTTATCAGACATGATCCGCCTCCCGTTCTGCCGCGTGCTCTAGGGCCACGGCAATCAAAGTGGATACGTGCTCGTCGGCGAGACTGTAAATCTGGCGCTGTCCTTCGCGCCGCGCCACAACCAGGCCGCGGTCCTTGAGCATCCGCAGCTGGTGGGATATCGCCGACTGCGAAACGTGTGCGCTCTCCACCAGCTCCCCTACCGACCGCTCCCGAAGCGAGAGCGCGGCAAGGATCTGGAAACGCGTGTAGTCCGACAGCGCGTCAAAGATCTGCGTGGCCTCGTAGACCACCGACTCGTCTCGCAGGTGACGTGTCAGGTCTTGATCCATAGGAATTACCTTTCATATGAGTAAGTGTTCATGAACTCACCCAAAGTATAGCTCCCGTGCAAGCGCTCGCCAAGGGGTCAAAGAAAGAATTGCCGAAAAGCACGGGCACCCAAAGTACGCAAAACGCTACCCGTGCGACACCCGCCGTGCGCACGGATACGGAAAGCGGAGTCTTGCGAAGTTTGGGGTGCGCACGGGTACGAAAAGTGAAGTGTTGCGACAACCGCCGTGCGCACAGGAAAGGAATCGTTAGTCGTGCGACAGCCGCCGTGCGCACGGGAAAGGAAAACGAAGCCTTGCGAAGGTCGGATGACGCACGGGTACGGAAAGTGAAGTCTTGCGGCAACCGCCGTGCGCACGGGAAAGGAATCGTTAGTCGTGCGACACCCAGCCGACGCACGGTAAAGGAATCGTTAGTCTTGCGACAACGCGCGACGCCCAAGGGCCGCATCCCGTGAAGTAAGACGTCCTTTGGGTGCATGACGTTGGCGTTCCTTGACCTTGAGGAGCCAGGCTATCTCAATTGGGCCAACTCAGGCTCTCTGGAGTATGGGTTTTCGCGTCTGCGGTCAGAGGCCGCTGGCTGCGATGAGCTCGCAGACTTCGCGCAGGCGCTCGGGAGGCTGCACCAAAGCGAAGCGCACGTAGCCCTCGCCGTGCGGGCCGAAGCTCGCGCCCGGCGTTACGATCACGCCCGTCCGTTCCATCAGCTCCATGGCGAAGCCCAGCGAGTCCTCGCGCCCGTGGGGCAGCTTGGCCCAGACGAACATCGTGCCCTGGGCGTTGGGGCGCTCCCAGCCCGCGGCCACCAGGCCGTCGCAGAGCGCGTCACGGCGCTCCTGGTAGAGCGCGCATTGGGCGCGCACGGAATCCAAGGGCCAGGTGAGCGCTGCGATGGCGACGCGCTGCTGGGGCAGCGGCATGCCGAAGTCGATCTGGCTGTGCAGGCGCTTGAACGCCGCGATGACGTCCGGGCGTCCGACGAGGTACGAGATGCGCAGGCCCGTGACATTGAAGGACTTGGAGAGCGAGAAGAACTCCACGCCCACCTCGGCCGCGCCCTCGTAGGCCAAGAACGAGCCCCCTTGCGCGCCGTCGTAGATGATGTCGGAGTAGGCGTTGTCGTGCACGATGAGCAGGTCGTGCTCGCGGGCAAAGGCGATGAGCTCGCGGTAGAGCTCGGGGGTGCCGATCGACCCCACGGGGTTGGCGGGCAGTGACACCACCATGTAGCGGGCGGCGTCAGCGACCTCGGCGGGGATGTCCGAAACGCGTGGCACGAAGCCCGTCTCGCGGGAGAGCGGGTAGTACCAGGGGGTGGCCCCGGACAGCAGCACCGCGTTTTGGAAGACCGGGTAGCAGGGGTCAGGCACCAGCACGGTGTCGCCCTCGTCGACGAGCGCGAGCGCGAGCATGCCCATGCCCTCCTGCGTGCCGTGCGCCGAGCACACCATGTCGGGACTGACCTGCACGCCGAAGCGCCGCTCGTAGTAGGAGCAGACCGCCTGGAGCATTTCGGGCGTGTCCACGATGGCGTACTTCCAGCACTCGGGGTCGCGCGCCGCTTGGGCATAGGCCTCGACCAGGTGCGCGGGTGGCTCGAAGTCGGGCGTGCCGATGGACAGGTCTATGACCGCAAGGCCCTGTGCCTCGCGCTTCATGCGCAGCTCTTTGAGCGCGGCGAAAACCTCGCTCCCGAACCGGTCCAGCCTCGCCGAGAAATGCATGTCGTCCCCTCTCCGCGCCTCGCGAGCGCACCCGCGCGTCGCGGGGCCTTCCCTGCGCGCAACGCTTCCCTTCTACGGAGCACGAGTATGCACGACGTACGTTGCGGGCGTGTGTCGTACGGCCGTCCTCAGCGCACCGAGGCCAAGGCGAGGTAGTCGAGCTTCGCCTCGTCGTCGCGCACGGGCAGCCATTCGGTCGGGGCGTCGCGCACGTACCAGACGCCGTCGGCCCCCTCGTATCCGTGCTCGTTGTAGGCGGGCACGGCCACGCGTGCGGCGAGCTGGGCCTTCTGGTATTCGGTGAGCGGGGCGCCGATGGCGTCGGCGACCATCGCGCCAAGGTAGTTGGGGCTCGCGTCGCGCACCAGGTCGGCCGCCGGCGTACCCGCTATGTCGTAGTTGGCCCACAGGAAATAGACCGTCTGGTGGATGCGCTCCTCATGGTCCACCCACGCCTCGTCCTTGCCAAAGATCTCGTCGTTGTACCAGTAGGAGAAGTAGGGCTGGTGGTCGCCGAAGAAGAGCAGGATGACCGGGCGCTGCAGCTGCTCGAGCTGGCCGACGAACCACTGAAGGTCCTGGTCGGAAGCCTGAATGCAGGAGAGGTACTCGTTGAGCAGCGGGTTGAACTCCTCGTCATCGAGCCCGGCCGGGTGCACGTCGGTGAGGCGCGCGGCGGGGATGTTGCCGCGGTCGTAGCCGGAGTGGTTCTGCATCGTCACGTCGAACACGAACTGCGGTGCTGCATCCTGCTCCAGGAGCTTGAGGATCAGCTGGTAGGTGGCCTTGTCGGTCACGCCGTTGTGGAACCACGGGGCGCCGCCGAACGAGTTGATGTCCAGGAAGCTCTGGAAGCCCAGGGCCGGGTATACCGTTGCGCGGTTCCAGTTCTCGGGGGCGTTGGGGTGGATGGCCGTCGTGACGTAGCCCAGCTCGTCGAACTGCTTGGGCAGGGAGGCCATCTCGGAGAGGTCGTACATGGAATAGGGGAACTTGCCCGCGCCGACCGCCTGGAGCGACACGCCTGTGAGCGTCTCGAACTCGGTGTTGCAGGTGCTGCCGCCGTATACCGAGACGCCCAGGTTGCCGCGCTCGAGCGTGTGGGTCAGGCCCTTCAGGAAGCTGGGGCCCTCATAGCCCGCGCGCAGCCCGTCGAAGCGCGAGAAGTCGTCGAAGGTCTCGTTCATCACGATCACGACGCTTGGCTTGAGCTCGTCGAACTGCTGCGTGGAGGCCGCGCGCCGCTCGGCCGAGCCCGTGTCAAAGGCCTGCGCGTAGCTGGCCTGCAGCTCGCGCGCCCCCTCGTCGCTGTAGCCCTCGGGCATGCGGATGGGCAGGTCGTGCAGCGCCGTGACGAAGCTCGGGAGCAGGCCCTGCGCCTTGTACGACAGCGGGGCGTGCTCGATCCAGTAGAGCATGGAGAGCTGCAGGTCGTTGGCATAGTCGGGCACGGTCACCAGCGCGTAGCCCGACCACGCGGTGAGCGCTGCGAGGAACACGCTGCACAGCACGCGGCCCCATACCGGCTCACTGCGCTCGGCCACGGGGTAGGCGTAGCTGAGGGCTGCCATGGCCAGCGAGGCGTATCCCAGGCCAATGAGCATGGGACTCGTGAGCGTGTAGGCATAGTGGCCGCTCACGTTGGCGGCCGTGGTCAGCGCGAACAGGTCGCGCGGGAAGATGGGCTCGCCACGGAATTCGTATACGTAGTGCATGGCAGTCGCCGCTATCACACACAGCGCGACGCCTGGCAGGCCGCCCACGCCGCGCCTGCCGCACAGGAAATAGCCAAAGGCCACGATCACCGCGAGCATCGCGCACTCGATGACCACGTAGTTCCACCGTATCAGACTCCACTCGGGGTTCCAGGGAATCTCGATCGCGAAGCGCAGGCAGCACACCGCCGCGCCCAGGACTAGCAGGTCGCGCAGGCGTTCGAGGGCCCCTGCCCGCGCCTGGCCCGCAATGAGCTGGCCTATGCGCTCGCGTTGCGTGACGAGGCCTGCGGCGCCTGCGCAGAGCGCGCATCCGATCACGACGTCGCCGAAAAGCCCCTCGAGTGCCCCGGTCGCGCCGAAGGCCAACGCCACCACGAGCGTGCACGCGCAGGCGCAGGCCCATGCGTAGCTGGAACGCAGCCGCAGAGCCGAGCGGCGTTTCGCCAGCAGCAACAGCGCGGCCACGACCGCGATGCCGACGATCGGCACGAGGATCACGGTGCTCGGAAGGGTCTCAAAGGAGTCATACATCGCTCGTCGTTCCTCTCGGGGGCGTTCGCCACGCTCGTGCGCGCCCGGTTGCCACCCCGTTCAGCCTAGCTCCTGCAGGCTGCCGAAGTTGAGGTAGTCCAATGTGTTCAGCTCGCTGCGCAGGGCCGTGTAGTCCGTCTCGCTTTCTTGCTCGTGCCAAAGGTAATCGCCGCCCAGATAGCCCATGAGGTTGATAGCGGGCAGCTCGGGGCGTGCGGCTAGCTTGGCCTTCTGCCAGTCGCTGAGCGGTGCCCCCGCAAGCTCGAGGGCGCGTGCCGCGAGCTGGCTGCAGGACAGCACGGCCCCGCCACCAAGACCGTCGCTCGCGGGGTCCTGTGGTACGGGCTGGGCACCCGCCACCGCATAGTTGGCCCAGACCAGCCAGTTGGTGCGGTAGGCGCGCTCGGCGTGGGTCGGCTCGGTCTCGCGTGGGTGCAGCGCGTCGTTGATCATCCACGTGAACTCGGGCTGGTGGTCGCCAAAGAAGACGACGACCACACGTTCGTCGAGCTCGAGCAGCTGGCGCAAGAACCACTCCAGGTCGCGGTCCGAGGCTTCGATGCAGGCCAGGTACTCGTTGAGCGCGTCGTCGCTCGGCAGCTCGACGCCGGGTTTGGCCAGGCTCTCCAACGTGTAGCGGGTGAGCTCGGAGCTGGGGATGTTGCCTTGGTCGTAGCCCGAGTGGTTCTGCATGGTCACGTCCATCACGAGCTGCGGCCCGTCGCGGCGCAGCAGCTCGAGGGCCTTCTCGTAGGTGGCGCGGTCGGTCACGCCGCTGTGGTAGGTCGGGGCGCCCGGGAAGTCGTCGATGGAGAGGAACGCGTCGAAGCCCAGGTCACGGTAGACGTCGCTGCGGTTCCAGTTGGCCGCCAGGTTGGGATGCATGGCGTAGGTCTCGTAGCCCAGGGCGCCGAGCTGGCGGCCCAGGTTCTCGCAGGCGCTCAGGTCGTACATCTGGAAGGGGTACTTGCCGCCGCCAATGAAGGCGAGCGAGGCCCCGGTGAGGAATTCGAACTCGGTGTTGCAGGTGCCGCCGCCATAGGCCGAGACGGCCAACGCGCCGCGGTCGAGCAGCGTGCCGCGCAGCTCGTTGATTCCGCTCGTGAAGAAGCGCGGACCCTCGTAGCCGCAGCACAGCCCGCCCGCGTCGCTGCGAAAGAAGGCGGACAGGTCGGAGAAGGTCTCGTTCATGACCACGACGATGGAGGCGGGCTGCTCGCTGAACTGCCGCGCAGCAGCGCTGCGTTGGGCCGACGAACCGGGGCCCTCGTCATAGCTGCGCGCCATGCGCGCCTGCAGGTCCTGGGCGGCCTGGGTGTCATAGTCCTGCGGGGGGCGGATCTTCATGTCCTGCCGCGCAGCGAGGAAGGTGGGCACGAAGCCCTGCGTGCGGTAGTTCTCGATGGGCGCCCAATAGTCCAGCTGCACGCCGTAGTCGCGCTGGTAGTCGGGCTCGCGCACGAGCCGCCAGGCACCCAGCGCGCAGGCGGCGCCCAGCAGGGTGCACAGCACGACGCTCGCGACCTTTGCCCACCCCTCGTGGCGCGTCGAGGGACGTATGGCCGCCAGACAGGCGACGGCTCCCACGCAGGCCGCCACTCCCACGAGCACGGATAGGTCGGGAGTGTAGTCGTAGTTGCCCGCCACGGCAGCCGCGGTGCGAAGGGCCAGAAGGTCGCTGGGCATGAAGGCGGTGCCCTTGAACTTCATGACGTAGTGCTGTCCCAGGCCCGCGGCCAGGCATAGGAACGGCACCGGGATGGCCCAAACGCCGCGACGCTGGCCCAGCAGCGTGAGTGCGAGCAGCAAAAGCCCGACCATCGCAAGCTCTAGGCCCAAGAAGACCGTGGGCGTCACGAGGAACGCCAGCGAGGAGTAGGGCAGCTCCATGGCGGCCACGCTCAGCCAGGTGGCGAGCGCGAGGCGGCCCAGGTTGGCCCCTACGCGCACGGCCGTGCTGGCCTCCTGCGCCGGCGGACGCATGTGGGCGGCTTGGGACATCAGACGCGCGTGCCTTTCTCCAAGAAGTCATGCACGCGGCGGAGCAGGACCGTCATCTTGCCTGCGAACTCGTCGGCGTTGTAGATCACCGAGAAGTGCGGGTGGCCAGACCAAGAGGCGATGAGCCGGTCGTCCACGGCCGCCGCCTGCTCTGGCGTCTCCTTGCGAGTGGCGTTGTTCTCCAGCGTGTAGGCGCTCAGGGCGCCCTTGGCCGTGCTTACCAGGTGGAAGACCGCATCGTAGCGCGCGTAGATCTCCTCTTCCGTCATGCCCAGGTCCTCCAGCAGCCGCTCGAAACCCTCGGGCGTCATGTAGCCCTTGTTGTCCATCACGCCGCGGTCCTGGATGATGACGAGCTCCTCGTCGTCCATGCGCTCGGCCGCATGGCGGAAGGCGTCTTCTTTGGTCAGCTGCATCTCGCAGACGCTGCGCTGGAAGTCGTCGTAGGAGCGGCAGGTCCAGGGCGCGACGCCGCCCGAGATGAGCTCTGTGGCCACCTCGGGCACGAAAAGCAGCTTGTAGCCGCGCGACTCTAGGTCCGAGCGCAGCCAAGCGAGGGCCGTGGTCTTGCCCGAGCACGGGCCTCCGGTGATCACGATCGTGCGAATGCGAGGACTTGCTGCCATGCTCTTCCCCTTCCTTGGCGACATCACACGCTACGTTATCAGACAGAATACCAAGTCCTGCCAGCTCGTCGGTGTACAGTTGTACGTACGCGGACAAGCGACGAGGAGGAAACCATGGCCGTGCACACCATTCCCTATGCCACTCTGCCGAGCGGTCAGGACGTCTATCGTTACGTGCTGAGCGATCGGACCGGCATGACTGCCTCACTCACCGACCTGGGGGCTACGCTGCTCTCGCTCGAGGTGCCGAGCGCTCAGGGCACGCTCACCGACGTGGTCCTGGGCTATGCCGGCGTGCAGGACTACCTGGTCAACGACCCCAACCTGGGCGCGACCGTCGGGCGCAATGCCAACCGCATCGCCCGCGGGCGTTTCGAGCTCGCGGGGCGCGCCTGCCAGCTGGCCTGCAACGAGTACGGCAACTCCCTGCACAGCGGCCCCGACATGTGGAAGACGCGCGTCTGGGAGGCACAGGTCCACGACGATGCCGTGACCTTCCTGCTCGAGAGCCCCGATGGCGACCAGGGCTTCCCCGGAGACGTGGCGGTACGCGTGACCTACGCGCTTGACGACGGCGCGCTGGTCATCTCCTACGAGGCCGAGGCCCGCCAGACCACCGTCATCAACCTCACCAACCACAGCTACTTCAACCTCAACGGACATGCTGCGGGTGACGTGGGCGGCCACACGCTGCAGCTCTTTGCCGACAGCTGGCTGCCCATCGATGAGCATGGCATCCCCACGGGCGAGGTCGCGCGCGTGGGCCGCACCCCCATGGACTTCCGCGAGCCGTGGGCGCTGGCGGAGGGCCTCGACAGCGCCTTCCCCGCGCTGCGGGCTGCCGGCGGCTACGACCACAACTATTGCGTGGGAGAGCGCGCTGGGGAGCTGCGGCGGGTCGCCAGGCTCGTGGGCGACGCCTCGTACATCGCCATGGACGTGGAGACAGACCTGCCAGGGCTGCAGCTCTACACGGCCAACCAGCTCCAGGAGTGCGTCGGCAAGGACGGGGCGACCTACGGACGTCACCAAGCCGTGTGCCTGGAGACGCAGTATTGGCCCGACGCCGTGAACCACGCCGACTGGGACCAGCCCGTCTTTGGGCCGGACAGGCCGTATCACTCGGTCACGGCCTACCGCTTTGGCCTGGCCTGAGGCACGTAGGCCACAGATGAGGGCGTCCGGGAGGGGGACGGGTCCTGAGGGCCCGCTCCCCTCTTTCTTTGGCGTGCTGCCGCGGCCCCAGCCGGCTCATGCGGGGCTTCCCACGGCTAGCCCTGGGTTTAAATAACTATCCGTTATGGACAGTGATTGCCGATAGGCATTTGTTATTGATGCTCCTGCGTCGTAGGCTTAGTTCAACACACGAGAGGAGACCCGATGACTCAGCCGACGGAAGCCTCCCTGCGCGAGGCAGGGTGTACCGACACGTTCATCCGCGAGTTCGTGAACTGCTGGGACGCAGGCGGGCAGGACCTGTGTCTGCGCCTACTGCGTCTGCACCGCTGCGAGCTGCTCGAGGAGCTGCACAAAGCCCAGCGCCCCCTGGACGTCCTGGACTGGATCATCAGAGACTGCGAGGAGAATCATGTCTAAGACCATCATCTTGGGCCGGCGCTTCGACGAAGAGCGCGCCTTGTTCGGGTGCGAGGACCTCAACTTGGAAGGCGTTGCCTTCGCCGGTCCTGCCGACGGCGAGTCCGCGCTCAAGGAGTGCCGTTCGTTGCAGGTGCGCGACACGCTATTTGACCTGCGCTATCCGCTCTGGCACGACCAAGGCGTGAGCCTTGTGCGCTGCACGCTCACTGAGGGCTGCCGCGCCGCGCTGTGGTACTCGCGCGACGTGAGCGTGAGCGACAGCCGCCTGATGGGCATCAAGGCGCTGCGCGAGTGCGACAACGTGTCGATCGATGCGAGCGAGGTGGTCTCCCCCGAGTTTGGCTGGAACTGCCGGGGCGTGCAGGTGGACGGCGGCTCCATCAGCTCGGAATACGCCTTCATGCACGCCCGCGACCTCAGCCTGCACGACGTGGACTTCTGCGGCAAGTACTCGTTCCAGTACACGGAGCACGTGCGCGTGGAGGGCGGATTCTTCGATACCAAAGACGCCTTTTGGCACGCGAGCGACGTGGTGGTGCGCAACGCCACGCTCAAGGGCGAGTACCTCGGCTGGTACTCCCGCAACCTCACGCTCATCAACTGCCGCATCGAGGGCACCCAGCCCTTCGTCCACTGCGAGGGGCTCAAGCTGGTGAACTGCGAGATGGTGGGCTGCGACCTGGCCTTCGAGGCCTGCGACGTGCAGGCGGACGTGCGCGGCCACATCGACTCCATCCGCGACCCGCGCTCGGGCCTGATCGTGGCCGACTCGGTCGGGGAGCTCGTTCATGACACGCAACGGCCCTTTGGCGCTCAGCTCGTCATCCGCGAAGACCCTTTTGATTGCAGCTGCGCCTGCGCCTAAACCCCAAAGCTCAACCTCAACATGAAGGTGGCGGACTTGTGCCAGGTACAAGTCCGCCACCTTCAATCTTTACCTGAGGCTTAGGCTAGGCAGGAGTCCAGGCCGGCGATGACCGCGTCGCGGTCCATGTGACGGCCGATGATGACGATCTTGGTCTGGCGGTCGCCCACCTCGGGATCCCACTCGTCCATGATCTCGGGGTTCTGCTCGATGATCTCGCGCTTGGTTTCCTCGGGAGCGCTGGCGACGAACAGGCCGTTCTCCTGCAGGCGGATCTGGTGGCCGGACTGCTCGAAGACGTAGGCCATGTCGTAGTTGTCCTTGAACCAGACCAGGCCCTTGGCGCGGATGACCGTGTCGGGCCAGTCCTGCGCGAACTTCTCCAGCTTGGCCATCGAGAACGGCGCGCGGCGCTGGTAGACGAAGGTCTCGATCTCGTACTCGAGGACCTCGGGGTCCTCGTGCTCCTCGGGGTGCTCCATGGCCTCGATCCAGGCGGCGGAGCCGTAGGCGCGGTCGAAGTCGAAGCGCCCGGTGTCGAGCAGCTCGTCGAGGTCTACCTCGCCCTGGACGCACTCCACGATCTTGGCTTCCTTCTGCAGGCTGCGCACCAGCGCCTTGAGCTCGTCGACCTGCTCGGGCGTGACGCAGTCGGTCTTGTTGAGCAGCAGCGTGGTGCAGAATTCGATCTGCTGGACGAGCAGGCTCTCGATGTCCTCCTCGTCGATGTCGTCCTTGACCAGCGCCTTGCCGCCATTGAACTCGTCGTACATGCGGGCGCAGTCGACCACGGCCACGATGTTGTCGAGCACGATGTTGGTGCCTCGCTCGGCCTGCTCCTTGCAGAAGTTGTCGATCGTGAAGGCGATGGGGATGGGCTCGCAGATGCCGGAGGCCTCGATGATGATGTAGTCGAACTTGCCCGACTCCGCCAGGTCGGTCAGCTGGCGCGCGAGGTCGTCGGCCAGCGTGCAGCAGATGCAGCCGTTGGACAGCGGCACGAGCGTGTTGTCGACCTGGGTGACCACGCCGGCCTTCTCGATGAGGGCAGCGTCGACGTTGACCTCGCCGATGTCGTTGACGATGACGGCGGCGCGGACGCCGCGGTCATTGCCGAGGATGTGGTTGAGCAGGGTCGTCTTGCCCGCCCCGAGATAGCCCGTGATGAGGACGATCTTGACGGTGTTTTCAGCCATGTTGATTCCTTTCCGTCGCATGACAGCAGTCAGTGTACCCAATCGCTGCGGCATAACGTCCCGAGAGCCGCCTTCGCCGTGCCAAAAACCTGCGACAGGCCGTGCGTGAGCGCCTGCCGCATGAAGGCCTATGGGATTCTTGCGCATTCTTCGAAATAATGCCTGGCTTAAGTAGAATGTGAAGGCTATTGCGTTTGCCGAGGGGCTGGGCGCCCTCGCGCGGACCACCTAGATGCGCCCAGAGAACACAGAGGTTCCCACATGAACTCCTCCACCGATCAGAACAAGATCTCCGATTCGGCCCGCAAGGTCGTGGCCGCCATCCTGTCGTGCAGCCTGGCGCTGGGCTCGCTGTCCCTTGCGGCCTGCGGCGGCAACTCACAGGAGCAGGACAACTGCTATGGCGAGGACATGCCGGTCGTCAACGAGTAAGGATGAGCCTTGTTTGGTAGCAAGTACCTCGATGCGGTAGAGCTTCAGGCGCAGCGCGTGCCCGACCGCCTGGTCTTCTTCAACTCCGCGGGCGAGCGCCTCAGCTATGCCGAGCTCTCCGCGCGCTCCTCTGCCCTGGCCTGCTGGCTGGCCGACGAGCGCAACCTCACCCCGGGCGTGCCGGTGGTGCTCTATGGCCACAAAGCTCCCGAGATGCTCGTGGGCATCTTCGCCTGCGCCAAGGCGGGCCACCCCTATGCCCCCATCGACACGGTCTATCCTGCCGACCGCGTGGCCAACATCATCGAGCAGATCGGTGACACCCTCGTGCTCGACACCGCGGGCAGTTTCGACTGGGGCGCGCTGGCGCTGGACGACGCGCCGCGCGTGCTGGGTCCCGAGCAGATCCAGCAGCTGTGCGCGCAGGCCCCGAACGCCGAGGACGTCGCCGCCCTGCCGGGCAAACGTCCCCAGGACACCTTCTACATCATCTTCACCTCCGGCTCGACCGGCACGCCCAAGGGCGTAGAGGTGAGCTCGGAGTGCGTGGACGGCTTCCTGGCGTGGCTGAGCGAGGACTACGCCTTTGCCGAGGAGGGTCACCGCGTGTGGTTCAACCGCGCCGCCTACTCCTTTGACCTGTAGGTGACCGACCTGGTCTACGCTCCCGCGCACGGCGACACCTGCTTCGCTCTGGCCGAGGAGGCCGAGGGCAGCCTGGCGCTCACCTTCCAGGCGCTGGCGGAGAGCGGCATGACGGATTGGGTCTCCACCCCGTCGTTTTTGGACCAATGCCTGGCCGATTCCTCCTTTGGCTCCGAGCTGCTCCCCCAGCTCAAGCGCATGCTGTTCGTGGGCGAGACCCTGCGCCCCGCCACCGTGCGCGGCGCCAAAGAGCGTTTTGCGGGGATTCACGTGTACAACGGCTATGGCCCCACGGAGTCCACGGACTTCGTGTCGCTGTGCGAGATCGACGACGAGATGCTTGCCGACGACAAGCCCCTGCCCGTGGGCTACGCCATGCCGGGCGTGCGCCTGGCGGTGCTCGACCCCGAGACCCTCGAGGAGAAGCCCGTCGGCGAGCCCGGCGAGCTGTTCATCGTGGGCCACACGGTGGCCAAGGGCTACTACAAGCGCCCTGACCTCACGCAGGCGGCCTTCCACTCCTGTCCCGAGCGAGTGGCTCAGGGATCCAAATCCTATCGCACCGGCGACGAGGTCACGCTCTCACCGAGCGGCCTGTACTATTTCCACGGCCGTCTGGACCTGCAGATCAAGCTGCACGGCTTCCGCATCGAGCTGGGCGACATCGAGGCGTGCCTCTGCGCGCTGCCACAGGTGCACATGGCCTGCGTCCTGCCCGTCGTGCGCGACGGCGTGATCCACCACCTCTGTGCCTGCGTGGTGCCGGACGCGGCGACCGAGCTGCGCGGCCTGCGCCTCTCACGCCAGCTCAAGGAGGGCCTGGCCGAGACGCTGCCCGCCTACATGATACCGACGCAGTTCAAGTATCTGGACGTCCTGCCGCTCAACCAGAACGGCAAGGCGGATCGCAAGGCGCTCGCAGCGCTCATCGAGGCGTAAGGGGCGAGCGTGGATTTCTATGTGGAGCCGGCGTTTTTCGTCCTGAGCGGGGGCATCGCGCTGGTCGGAGCGCTGCTCGGCCTGTTCGAACGCAGGCAGGCGACCTTTGGCCTCGTCGCGTCGCTTGCGATGCTGGGGCTGCTCTTCTTCCGCTCGGTGCCGGCGCTCGTCTATGCGGCGCTCTACCTGGCGTTCTCGTTGGGCCTCTACCGCTGGGTGCTTGGCCTGTTCGAGCGTCACGACCCACGGGCCGTGACGCTCTATCGCGTCGCGCTGGGCCTGCAGATAGCGCCGCTCGCCCTCTACAAGGTGGGCGTGCTCTTCACGCCTGACTTCCCGGGCTTCTTGGGCATCTCCTACATCACCTTCAAGGCGGTGCAGGCGCTCATAGAGGTGCGCGACGGGCTCATACATGACATGAGCCTCACGGAGTACCTGTACTTCCTCTCCTTCTTTCCCACCTTCACGTCCGGCCCGATCCTGCGCAGCAGGGCCTTTGTGGACAATGTGCGCGAGCAGCCCTCGCGCGACGTCTACCTGGGCAGGCTCTATCGCGGCCTGGGCTGGTTCGTGTTGGGCGCGCTGTACAAGTTCGTCTTCTCGGCGCTCGCGCAGTGGGCGCTGTGGTTCGTGCCGAGTGTGCTGGACTCCCCGGTCCTCGACTGGCTGGCCAAGGCCCTCTTCTTTGGGCTCGACCTGTTCTTCGACTTCGCCGGCTACTCCGACATGGCGATGGGCCTGGGCCTCGTCCTGGGCATCGAGGTGCCGCGCAACTTCCACATGCCCTTCGCCGCGACCGACATCAAGGAGTTCTGGGACCGCTGGCACATCACGCTGTCCACCTGGCTGCGCGACTTCGTCTTCATGCGCTTCACCCGCTTCGCCCTGGCGCGCAAGCTCTTCGCCAACCGTCAAGTGACGGCCTGCGTGGGCTTCGTGCTCAACATGGCGCTCATGGGCGTGTGGCACGGCATCACCCTGGACTACATCGTCTACGGCCTGTACCACGGCCTGCTGCTGGCAGGCTGGCACTACTTCCAGCAGACTTCCAAGTTCTACAAGGCGCAGCGCAAGCAGCGTTGGTTCAAGATCGTGAGCTGGGCCTTCACGATGGTCGCCGTCTTCTTTGGCTTCGCGCTGTTCGGCGGCTACGTCTTTGGCCCCGCCCGCTAGGTCGACTCACCCATCCCAGAAAGGACCCATCATGACCGAACTAGAGGAAAAGATCATCAACCTCGTCGTGGACATCTCCGGCGAGGAGGACATCGCCGAGGAGCGTGACCTGGACCTGTTCGAGGAGCGCGTGCTCGACTCCCTGGCCGCCATCGAGCTGCTCGTGGCCATCCAGGAGGAGTTCGGCGTGTCCATCGCCCCCACGGAGCTCGAGCGCGAGGAGATGAACACCATCAACAAGATCATCGCGCGCGTGTCCGAGCGCCTCTAGGAGCGATGCCCACGTGAACGCTCAGACCCAAAAGAAGCGCCTCGCGGCCCTGCTGGGCGGTGTCGCGGTCGCGGCTGCCGTGGTGGGCGCCTGCGGCGTGGCGCTGCCCGCCCAGGCAAGCGTCTCCCGGGCGCGTGACTACGGCTACGTGTATTCGGGCGCCAAGTCCACGAGCGTGGACTTCGTGCGGGCCAACCTCGACGACGAGACCCTGCTCGTGCTCGGCTCGTCGGAGTTCTCCACCCCGGCGAGCACGGTGCCCCAGGTGCCTGCCGCCGTCATGGGCGGACACAACTACGGGCTGCGCCTGATGCTCGTGGGAGAGGCCTTCGACCAGTGCCTCTGGGACGCCATGGCCCTCGGCGCGCTTGCCGACGGCGGTCTGCCGCACGACCGCGTGGCCCTGATCGTGGGCTTGGGCATGTTCACCGACGGCGGCCTGGACAACGCGACCTTCCAAGAGCGCTTCTCGTTCCCCCTCTACCGCGGCTTCATGGCCAACCCGGCGCTGCCCGCCGAGCTCAAGCAGAAGCTGCGCGCTCGCCTGGCGGAACAGGGCGTGGACGAAGCCACGCTGCGCGCGGGCCAGCCGGGTGACCCGATCGCCGCCATCGACGGCGCCGTGCTGGGTTGGCAGAACGACCTGCGCCTGCGCCAACAGCTCATGGAAGTGCGCGACAAGAGCCTGGAGCGCGCCCAGGAGCCGGCCGTGGCGCCCGACTGGGACGCCCTCATGGCCGACGCCTATGCGACCGCGCAGCAGATGAGCACCACCAACGACTGGGGCGCGGAGGACAAGTTCTACACCACGCAGCTCGCGCCGGCGCTCGACTCGCTTGCGGGCGCACGCGCTGGGGAGACCTACAGCAACACGCCCGAATACGATGACCTCGAGCTGTTCCTGCAGGTCTGTGACGCCTGCGGCGTGGCGCCGCTCGTGATGATCGAGCCGGTGATGGGTCCCTACTACGACCACATCGGCATTGACGCCGCCACCCGTGCGTCGGCCTACGACAGGATCCGCAACGTAGTGTGGGCGCACCCCAATGCGCGGCTGGTAGACTACAGCGATCGCGAGTACGAACCGTACTTCCTTTTCGACATCGTGCATTTCGGCTGGACGGGCTGGATCGAGGCGCAGCACGCGCTCTACGACTTCGGCACGGAAGGAGCGTGACGTATGGCACGCACGCGCAAGCTCAGCGCACGGCAGCGCTACGATGCTTGGCTGGAGGCGCACCCTGCCCTCGCCTGCCTCATCGTGGGCGCCAGCGTGGCGCTGGCCCTGATCGGCATCTTCGCCTTTGTGACGTTCTCGGGCTTTGGCGCCTCGGCAGAGTTCATCTACAACCAGTTCTAGCGGAGGGACCATGGACGGCTACGAAGACTACGGAAACTACGGAGACACGGACCGCTCACCGTACGGGTCAGACCAGAGCATCCGCCTGACCAGTCGTGAAGACCTGCGGCGCCAGGCGGACGCACGCGATGATACGGCGTACGCAGGTTCTGACATGCGGCGGGAGCGCAGCCATGACGGCGGGACCCACGATCCCCACGCTCGTCATCGCTCCTCGGAGCGCGGCCGCACGCGTCCTGCACGCAGGCGACGTGGGATTCCCGTGCCCGCAGCCGTCGTGGCAGTCGTGCTCTGCGCCGGCCTTGCGGCGCTCGTGACCTTCTTTGTGATGCGGCCTCAGGTCGCAGACGCCCAGAAGCAGGCGCGCGACGCCAGCAACCAGGTCACGCAGCTCACGGTGGAGAACAAGCAGCTCCAGGAGCAGCTCACCCTGGCTCAGCAACAGGCCGATGCCGCGAAGACGAGCGCCTCGCAGTCCGGCTCCTCGAGCTCTGCCAACTCCTCTACCGCGCCCCAGACGGACAACAGCTCACAGACGCAGTCCTCGGGCGCCGGCCAGGGCGTCGAGAGCCCGTGGATCAAGGACGGCAAGTTCAGCACGGGCGATGCGACTCTCGACAACGAGGTCAAGGAGTTCTGCGACGGCAAGGTCAATACGTCGATGGCGCTCGAGGACGCCGCGCTCGAGGTCTACAAGGGCGTTGCGTGGGCTGACTACGTGGAACGCGCGGAGGCTCAGCACCCCTCGGGGGCCGACTGGCGCCTGCGCTTCGCACGGCAGTTCTACGAGAACAACTGCTCGGGCAACTGCTACGAGTTCGCGCCCTTCCTCGCCTACTGCCTGCGCTACCTCGGCTATTCGGACGCCATCGCCGAAGGCTGCCTCATCGAGCAACAGAGCGGCAACTGGGGCGACCACGGCATCGTCTTCGTCACCAACACCGACGGGCGCAAGTGCCTGTGCGACACTGCGCGCGGCACGAACGGCTGGATGCTCGACGCAGACTCCTACAATCTCACCATACAGGACTTCGAAAACGCCTAAGGCTCCTGCGCGAGGGAGGATGAACCCATGTCCATCAGCAAGATCGTCATCACCGGTGGTCCCTGCGCTGGCAAGACCACGGCGCTCAGCCGTATTCAGCGCGACCTGTCCCACCTGGGCTACACCGTCCTGATCGTGCCCGAGACCGCCACCTCCCTCATCTCTGGCGGCGTGGCGCCGTGGACCTGCGCCTCCAATGTGGAGTACCAGAAGTGCCAGATGCGCATGCAACGCGAAAAGGAGCAGGTCTTCGAACAGGCTGCGCGCACCATGCCGCAGGACAAGATCCTGATCGTCTGCGACCGCGGCGAGCTCGACAACAAGGCCTATATGACCGACGAGGAGTTCGCCGAGGTCCTGGCGTACCTGGGCGAGACCGAGACCGAGCTGCGCGACAACTACGATGCCGTCTTCCACCTGGTCTCCGCGGCCAAGGGCGCCGAGGAGTTCTACACGCTCGACAACAACGAGGCGCGCTACGAGACGGCCGAGCAGGCCGCCGAGCTCGACGACCGCTTCATCGCCTCCTGGACCGGGCATCCCTACCTGCGCGTCATCGACAACGCGCAGGACTTCGAGGACAAGATGCGTGCCCTCATCCGCGAGATCAGCTATTTCCTGGGCGAGCTCGCGCCGTACGAGATCGAGCGCAAGTTCCTCGTCGAACCGCCCGACCTGGCGTGGCTCGAGAGCCTGCCCAACTGCAAGCGCGTGCAGATCGTCCAGACCTACCTGCGTTCCGACCCCGACCACGAGGTGCGCATCCGCAAGCGCGGCAACGATGACGACTGCCTCTATTACCTCACCGACAAGCGCATGGTCCGCAGCCATCGGCGTCTCATGACGCAGCGCAGGCTCACGGCAAGCGAGTATCACATGCTCCTGTCCCAGGCTGATCCGAACAAGCGCGAGATCCGCAAGACGCGCTACTGCCTCACCTTCCAGGGCCAGTACTTCGAGATCGACCTGTTCCCGTGCTGGGACGACCAGGCCATGGTGGAGATCGAGCTCTCGAGCGAGGACACCCCCGTGGTCTTCCCGGAACAGATCAAGGTGATCCGCGAAGTGACCGGCGACGCACGCTACCGCAACAGCACGATGGCCTCCAAGCCCCAGGGCGCAACCCACTAGCGGCGGGCAGCCTCCCGCTTGTCCGCGGCACCCACCTCGGAGCGCAGCACGCGCAGGAACTCGAGTGCTGCGCGCGACATGGGTTGGTAGCGCTTCCAGACGACGCGCGCCGTGAGCGGCTCAAGGTCCGTGAGCGGCACGAAGGCGAAGGCCGTGCCCTCCCCCGTCGCCACCAAGCCGCCGAGGGTCACGCAGACGCCCAAGCCCTGCTCCACGAGCAGCGACGCGTTGTACAGCAGCGTGTGGGTCGCGACGATGTCGAGGCCCTTCCCCTCGTAGAAGGCGGGCGTGGTGGAGGCCGCTCCCTCATGGGCATCGTGGCTCTGCGAGCTCACGATGAGGCTTTCGCCGCAGAGGTCGGCCAAGGTCAGCTCCTTGCGCTGGGCCAGCGGATGGTCGGCCCGCATGAGCACGCCCCAGCTGTCCCTGTGGGGCAGCACGAGGCTCTCGTGGTGTCCGCCGGGCTCGCGGCCGAGCGTCACGCCGAAGTCCAGCAGCCCCTTGTCCACACGTTCGAGCACGTCGTCCGCGTTGCCCGAGTGCAGGCGCAGGCGGACGCGAGGATGCAGCTGGCGCAGGCGCACGGTCGTGCGCGCGATCACCTCCATGGCGCGCGACTCGCCGCCGCCAACCCACACGTCGCCCTCCACTTGGGCGGTCGGCGAGCGTATCTCCAGCTCGGTGCGGTCTGCCAGCCCGACGATCTCCTCGGCGCGTTTGCGCAGGAGCATGCCCTCGTCGGTGAGAGTCACGCCGCGGGCGGAACGTATGAGCAGCTCACAGCCAAACTCGCGCTCGAGCTCGGAGAGCTGGCGCGAGAGCGCGGGCTGCGTGATGTGCAGTGTCGCCGCGGCGCGCGTGACGTTGCCTTCGCGGGCGACGGCCAAAAACGATCTCAGCGTGCGCAGCTCCATGTCGCGCTCCTTTGCTTTTGCTGGTCCCATGCTGTCCGGTAATGACTTTTACCGTATCATGCTCACAAAAGGAGCATGTTTGGGGAATGCTCGGCATCGGTTAACGGGTCTGGGGATGGGGACATGGAAACGCCAGCGGGAGTCCGTGCGTGGGAGCGCGCAATGGCCGACGAGCTGCGGCCCTGGGGCGTCGAGGCCTTGGGCATCTGCTGGGGCGAACCGCGCGGCTGGGACGAGGGCGGCTCACGCATCGTGCCGCACGAGGACGGCACGCGCCTGGTGTTGACGCACGACGAGCGTGAGGCCCCGTATGCGTTGCGGCCAGACGGCCGCGAGGACACCGGACTACTCGTGAGCCTCAGCGACGAGGATGCGCTGGCGACCTGCGCTTGGGCCCGCGTCACGCCTGATTCGCAGGTCGTGGGCCTAGGCATCGACCTGGCGGACCCACGGGATTTCGCGGGCGCACGAGGCGAGCGCTTCAACCGCCTGCTGTTCACCCAAGCAGAGCAGGGCCTGGTGCCCGCCCTTGCCCCCGGGGACGAAGCCCTGGGCTATGCCTATGCCTTCTCGGCCAAGGAGGCGGCGTTCAAGGCCTGCGCAGCTCCGCTGCGGCGCTGGTACGAGGCCCATGACGAAGAGCTGGTCTTCGACCTGCGAGGGTTCGAGCTCGCCGACCTGCGCCACGAGGCGGGCACGGCGCGTGACGGAGCCGCACAGGCGGCGCTTGACGCCCTGGGCATCCGCGCCATAGAGCTGTTCCGCACAGAAGTCCAGGGCTGTGCCTGTACCGTCGCGTGGGCGCGCGCCTAGCCCTGCAGGAAGGCGGGGAGCTCGCCCCGGCGGGTCGCCTGTGCGATCTGCTCGAAAGCGGCGGCCACCGAGTCCTCCGCGGATGGCCCGATGTGCCAACGCGTCGCCGCGTTGGCCTCGGCGCAGGCGTTGCCGACCGCCACCGCATAGGGGAACGGCTCGAGCATGGACAGGTCGTTCTCGGAATCGCCGAACGTCGCTATCTCATCGTCGCCCAGGCCGAGCGCCTGTGCCAGGATGCGCACCGCGCTCCCCTTCCCGTAGCCCGCGGGCAGGATGTCCAGGATGGGGGCGCTGTTGCTGGGGAACACGAAGTCCAGCTCGGGCACTTCGCTGCGCAGCAGGTCGCGGATCTCCGTGTGACGCACCCGAGAGCCCTGTGCGAGGTGCACGTTGGCCTTGAGCGAGGGCTCCTCGACGCACGAGGCCATCCCAAAGAGCCTCGACCACGCGCTCAGGCCTACGTGCGGACGGCTGCCACGCGAGGTCACGAAGCAGCCTTGGCCGTCGTAGTCCATCCCATAGAGCGTGAGAGCAGCGTCGCCCTCGGCGTCGCAGATGTCGGCCACGCGCTGCAGGGGCTCGACCGGGCAGTACTCACGATGGATGACCGACCCGTCCAAGAGCACAATCTGCCCGTTGGAGAAGGCGCCGGTCGCATAGGCGGGCTCATAGCCGCAGAACATGCCTTCCATCGAAGAAGGCGTGCGGCCGGATACCGGCCCGAAGTGCACGCCCGCGTCCAAGAGCTCCCGTATGGCGTCCAGCGCCCGCGGGCTCGCGTTCTCCTGTCCGGCGTCATGGCTGATGAGGGTGTCGTCGAGGTCGGTCATCACGAGCTTAATCATAGAATCTCCTTGAATGGGCTCATTTGCTCATTCCTAGTATATGGGAAGAGCGCTCTGGACGAACTGTCGCTATTTCCGCAGCTCAGAGTTGTTGTCTGAGGAACCGCTCACAGCGTATGCATATCCGCTCGCCCCCTTTGCGCGCTTCTGAGAAATGGGGGAACTTTGGATTTTGTGCAATTCGGATTGCCCTGCGTTAACATTTCAAGAGTTGGGCGCATACGGCGTCCACACGTGACACACACGAAAGGGTGGGAACACGTGAAGAACACCAACGCACGCAGGCTTGGCTCCATTGTCCTGGCTGGCGCGCTCGCGAGCAGCTTCGTCGCCGCTCCGCTGAGCACAGCTTTTGCAGCCACGAGCGCCGAGCTCAATGCGCAGGCCGACGCTACGGCCGCCGAGCGCAAGTCGCTCGAGGCCCAAGTCGCGGAAGCCCAGGCTCGCCTGGAAACCCTCTATGCCGAGGCCGAAGGCTGCCAGAACGATCTCATCACGACGCAGGTCAACATCAGCAACACGGAAAAGCACATCTCCGAGCTTGAGGGCGAGATCGAGGAGCTTTCGGGCCGCATCGGCTTGCTGCAGGAGGACCTCTCGGACATCATCTCGTCCAACTACAAGAACGGGCGGCCCACGCTGCTCAACATCGTGCTCGAGTCCAAGAGCTTCGACGAGCTCATCTCTCGCATCACCTATGCCAACAAGGTCACCGAGCACGAGAACAACGTGATCGGTGAGGTGCGCACGCTCCAGGCCCAGCAGATCGAGGCCAAGACGACGCGCGAGCAGGAGCTCGACAGCCTCAAGTCGCTCGAGACCGAGCAGACCGAGCGCCTCGCTGCGTCCAAGGCCGCGGCTGCCGAGGTCGAGGACTACCGCTCGCAGCTCTCTGCTGAGGTCAGCCAAAAGATCGCCGAGGAAGAGGCTGCGCGCCAGCAGGCTGCCCAGGCCGCTGCCGCCGAGGCCGCCGAGGCCGCGCGCATCCGTGCCGAGCAGGAGGCTGCCGCTGCCGCCGCTGCTCAGGCTGCTGCGGCTGCCGCGGCACAGGCTGAGGCCCAGGCTGCTCCTTCCGCCCCAGCCGAGTCCTCTCCGGCTCCCAGCGCGCCCGTCTCGGCGCCTTCCGACTCCGGCTCTGCCTCCTCTGGCTCCTGGGGTGGCGGCTCGCGTTCCGAGAGCTCCTCGGGCTCCAGCTCGGGCGGTTCCTACTCCGTGGACGAGGACGACTATTCGTACGATGACTCCGACGATGACGACTACGGCTACAGCACCCCGAGCTACTCCGGTGGCTCCGGTATGGTCGCGCGTGCGTACTCCATCATCGGCTCGGGCTACTCCTACAGCGGTTACAACTGGACGGGCTCCACGTCGAGCTCTTGGTTCACCTGCTCGGGCGTCGTCGACTTCGCCCTGGGCCTGCCGAGCCACTCGAACTCGCCCGAGACCCTCTATGCGGCCGTGGGCAGCAACATGAAGTACGACATCAGCCAGCTGAACTACGGTGACCTGGTGTTCTTCCCCTACGCGGGCCGCTATCCCGGCCACGTGGGCATCTACATCGGCGGTGGCCAGATGATTGACGCTAGCCCTGGCACCGGCGTTTCCATCCGTACTGTGGGCAGCAGCTTCATGGGCGGCGGCCCCCTCTAAGAGCGGGGTGACAGGACGTCACAGACAGGCGGGCGGATCCTTGTGGGTCCGCCCGCCTTCTCTGTGTCCATGTCGGGATTGCTGCCCGCAGTGCGACGCAGCAGATTGTCGACCTCCGCGGAGCCCTCAGGCTCCCGTAGAGGGTATGGGTCATGCGCCAGGCCCCTGCACAACCTTCAAGCTCCCCCTGAGGGTGGGGGGCTTGGGACAGGCGCGCGGCTGTCAGGGGTTTCGTACGGGCGGAGGCACGATCACGTCGTAGCGTATGGCCTTGCCAGCCAAGGAGTGGCTGGGCTTGACGCCGGCGAGCAGGGGCCCTTTGGCAGGGCGCTTGACCACGATCTTGCGCGGCCGTGCGGCCAAGGCGGCGTCCATGAGGGCCTCCTCGTCGTCACAGGGCTTCTCGAGCAGCTGGATGAGCTGCAGCTTCTTCTTCACCGCCGCGCTCTTGCTGCGGCCTGGGAACATGGGGTCGAGCAGCACGACGTCAGCGGACAGCTCGCCCGTCGCCAACGCGGCGATGCTGTCCTCGGCCCGCAGCGTCATGCGCGCGGCTATCGGCGCCAGGCGCTCGTCGAGGGCCGC
>CACXFF010000350.1 GCA_902766805.1 uncultured Coriobacteriaceae bacterium
AAGGGCAAGTCCAACATGGAGATCATGCGCTTCTGCCAGTCCTTCATGACCGAGCTGTCCCGCCACATCGGCCCCGACACCGACGTTCCCGCCGGCGACCTGGGCGTGGGCGGCCGCGAGATCGGCTACATGTTCGGCCAGTACAAGCGTCTGCGCAACGAGTGGAGCGGCGTGCTCACGGGCAAGGGCCTCACCTTCGGCGGCTCGCTCGCGCGCACCGAGGCCACCGGCTACGGCCTGGTGTATTTCGTCGACGAGTACCTCACCTGCCACGATGACGTGATGTGGGGCAAGACCGTGGTCGTGCACGGCTCCGGCAACGTTGCCATCTACGCGGTCCAGAAGGTCACCGAGCTGGGCGGCAAGGTCATCGCCGTTTCCGACACCAAGGGTTGGGTCGAGGACCAGGACGGCATCGACTACCAGGTGCTCGAGGACATCTACGCCAAGAAGCGCTCCGGCAACGACAAGGGCGTGAGCCTGGCCCTGTACGTCGACGCCAGGCCGGATGCCGTCTGGCACGAGGGCGACGGCCGCGGCGTGTGGCAGCTGCCCTGCGACATCGCGCTGCCCTGCGCGCGCGAGAACACCCTGCTCCTCGAGGACGCCCAGGCGCTGGTTGCCAACGGCTGCAAGATCGTGGGTGAGGGCGCCAACATGCCCACCACGCTCGAGGCGACCAAGTACCTGCAGGAGCACGGCGTCGCGTTCTTCCCGGGCAAGGCTGCCAACGCCGGTGGCGTGGCCGTCTCGGGCCTCGAGATGTCGCAGAACGCCGGCCACATCTCCTGGACCTTCGAAGAGGTCGACGAGCGCCTGCAGAACATCATGAAGTCCATCTACCACGCTGCCGACGACGCCGCGCGCGACTACGCGACCGAGGGCGACTACGTGGCGGGCGCCAACATCGCGGGCTTCCTCAAGGTGGCCGAGGCCATGATGGCCCAGGGCATCGTGTAGAAGCCAAGGAGCTAGGCTGCTGTGACGGTCAGGGCGATCCTGATGGGTCGCCCTGCCCTGTTTACCAGCATGTTTGTCGATGCGAGGGGCTGTTGGGCGCGCGCAGCTCATGTCGTTTCACGGACTGTTTACTTCGTTCACTGTCTTTTTTGGTTTTTCACGCGCGCTTAGGGGTACACTATCACGCGTGGCTCAGCGCCACGGTAACACTTATGCGCGCAAGCGCGATGCCCCGCGGGGCATAAGAAAGAAAGGCACGTCATGGCTCAGGGTACTGTTAAGTGGTTCAATCCGGACAAGGGCTACGGCTTCATCTCTCGCGAGGACGGCGACGACCTGTTCGTGCACTACAGCGAGATTCAGATGGACGGGTTCAAGACCCTGGACGAGGGCCAGGCGGTCGAGTTCGAGATCACGACCGGCCAGAATGGCAAGCTCCAGGCTTCCAACGTCACCAAGCTCTAAGTCCTATTTACACATAGCATGAGCTGAGGAGGGTTGCGCGAGCAGCCCTCCTTCTTTTGTGCCGAGGATCGCGCTGGCGTTGGACTTGCGGTGGGCGTGTTGTCGTCTGCCAACGCCCGCAGCGGTCGCCCTGCGACGGACTCGGCACGCGCAGTGGTCGCGTTGGCCCCGCGCCCCGCCTTACAGCGGCAGGTCGCGCCAGTCGTGCAGCACGAAATCAGCCGCGTCGGCGATGGCTTCCTCGTCCTGCGAGCTCTCGCCCGAATGCACGCCGCAGGCGACCATGCCCGCCGCGCGAGCCGCATGCAGCGCCGGCACGATGTCCTCGAACACCACCATGCGCTCAGGCGCGCAGCCGAGGCGCGCGGCGGCTTCGACGTAGATGTCGGGGTGGTTCTTGTCGCGCGCGACCTCGTCGCCATACACGCAGGTGTCGAACAGCGCATCCACATCGACGCGCGGCTTGAGTGAGGTGAGCACGTCAAGCTTGTTGGTGGTTGCCAACGCGACCTTCACCCCGGTGGAGCGCAGCCCTTCCACGTAGGGAAGGACGCCAGGGCGCAGGCACACGCTCGCGGCATAGAGCTCAGCTGATAGCTCCGTCCATTCCGCGCACACGTCCTCGGGCGTCTCGTCGAGCCCGTAGCGCTCGATGGTGTAGACCGCCCCGCCCGCAAAGCCGCGCGCGGCGAGTTCGGCGCCATAGTCGGGCGTCCATTCCAAGCCGCGCCGCGACAGGAAATCGCGGTCCACCTGCTCCCACAGGCTGCCGGTGGAGGCGATGGTTCCGTCGAAGTCAAAGACCGCGGCATCGTAGGCGCAGGGCCACAACGCGGCGGTGCCCTGCGCACGCAGTTCTGCGACGGTTTGCGGGGCGTTGGCCATGAATCCACCTTACGTTCGGGGGCGAATGTTGGCCATTGTACCCGACACGACGCGCGTTCCGTCGTTCTCTTGCGTATTGTATATGGGCACCCACAAACAGGGGATTTATTCAAACAACGAGGCGGAGTAGACTCAGGTTGCTCAGAGAAGCTCCCGACAAGCAAAGGAGACGACATGGCAGACGAAGAGCTCAAGCAGGACATCGCGCGCTACGTGGACAGCGTGTGGGAGGACGTGCTCGGCCACATGGACGAGCTCATCCAGATCGAGTCGGTTGAGGACATGGATCACGCCGAGCCCGGCAAGCCCTATGGCCCGGCGGCGTACGAGGCGCTCGACAAGGCGGTGCAGATCGCGGCCGAGCTGGGACTGGACGCCCACAACTGCGACGGCAACATTGGCTATGCCGACGTGAAGGGCGCGTCCGAGCGCTACGTGGCCACCATCGCCCACTCCGACGTGGTGCCGGTGGGCGAGGGCTGGACGGTCGAGCCGCTGCGCCTCACCCGCAAGGATGGCTACCTGCTCGGACGTGGCGTGCTCGACGACAAGGGCCCGCTGGTGCTGTCGCTGTACGCCGCCAAGTACTTCCTCGACAAGGGCGCCGAGCTGCCCTACACGCTGCGCGCGATCATCGGCAACAACGAAGAGACCAACATGCGCGACGTGGATTGGTACCTGGAGAACTATCCCCAACCCGCCTTCCTCTTCACGCCTGACGCCGACTTCCCCCTGTGCTATGGCGAGAAGGGCGGTTGGTCCTGCTGGATTCACAGCGCGCCGCTGGGTGATGACGGCGCTATCGTGGAGTTCACGGGCGGCACCGTGGGCAACGCAATCCCCAACAGCGCCTACGCTATCGTTCGCGCCGACGCGGCAAGCCTGCCTGCGGCCGAGCGCATCACGGTGGAGAGCGCGGGCGAGGGCCTGGCCAAGATTTCGGGCCAGGGCATTGGCGGCCACGCGAGCAAGCCTGCCGGCACCATCAACGCCATCGGCCTGGTGACGAGCTACCTGCTCGACAACGTTGCGCTCAACGATGCCGAGTGCACCTTCCTCACCTTCGAGCGCGACCACGTCTTTGCGAGCACCGATGGTTCCACGCTGGGCATTGCCTGCGAGGACGAGTACTTCGATCCGCTGACCTGCATCGGCGGCACCATTCGCACCAAGGACGGCCACCTGGTGCAGAGCTTGGACTCCCGCTATCCGACCGCCATCACCGGCGACGAGATCACGCGTCGTGTCACCGAGCTTGCCGCCCAGGCCGGCGCGAGCTTCGAGCTGGACATCGACATGGTGCCCTTCGTGACCGATCCCACGAGCGAGGCCATCCGCACGCTGGTGGCGACCTACCACGAGTGCTTCAACAAGGATGACGAGCCGTTCACCATGGGCGGGGGCACCTACGCGCGTCACTTCGAGCGCGCCGCGAGCTTTGGCCCCAACATGCCCGACCTGGAGCTTCCCGACTGGGTTGGCCCCGAGCACTCCGCCAACGAGGGCATCCCCGAGCAGCTCATGAAGGACTCCCTCAAGCTCTACATCCTGGCCATCGCGCGCCTCATGCGCCTGGAGCTCTAGGTTCGCTGGCCGCACGATGCGTTTCGCGCAGGGCTGCTCAGTCTTCTGGGCAGCCCTTTTTCATGCCCTCGGCCGACTCGGCAAGGCCGCGGTACCCAAACGCTGATAAGTGCGTTTGCGTACCCCGTTGGCCGTCCTCAAACGGCGGAAAGCACGTTTGCGTACCCAGTGAGGCGCACCCAAACGGCCGAAAGCACGTTTGAGTACCTGCCGGTATGCACCCAAACGGCAGAAAGCACGTTTGCGTACCCAGGAATGCGCACCCAAACGGC
>CACXFF010000351.1 GCA_902766805.1 uncultured Coriobacteriaceae bacterium
AGCTCCAAAAAGGCCTACGACCTGGCTCGGATCCAACTCTTTGCCTGCGAGCTGCACGCCGGCGTGCGTGCCGCGCTCTTGTGACGGCTTCGCCGCCGCGTTGCTTCGCGCAGAGCCAGGGGGCTTGTCCCCAGGCTCGTAGACGTTGCCCGGCCGCGCGCCCGCTCCTTTGAAGAAACGGCCCCAGAAGCGCCGGCGCGTTGCCCAGCGATCCTGGCGCGCTTGTCTCACACCTCTCCCTGCACGGCGGACACGTAGTCGTTCTCACCCCTCCGGTAACTGCCGGTCACCAACACGCTGCCGTCTTTCTTCAGGCCCAAGGCCGCTATCTGGTTTATGGAGATGGCGCTGAGCTCAGTCCAGCCCAGCACGCACTCCACTACGTCAGAGGCGGAACCCGCAATGCCAGCGAAACAGGTGGTCCCATCCGATCGCAGCCCTACGCATTTTTGGGCGTGCGTGTCCGTCGAAACGGCCACGAGGTCGGTCCACTGCGCGATGTCCATCTCACGCTCGCTCTTCCAAGCGTGATTCTCCGGGTGCGCTGTTATGCTGCCCTCGCTGCCCACCGCCAGCGCCGTCCCGTCCGTGCGCAGGCCGACGCTGAAACTGCTGGCCGCGGCCAACGCCGTCAGGTCCGTCCAACCCTGCACGTCGCACTTCCCCAGACTGTTGTCGCCACAGGCCACGGCCGTCCCGTCCGAGCGCAGGCCGAGCACGTGACTGTTGCCCGCCGCCACGGCGCTGATGCCCGTCCAGCCCGCGACCTCGTCGAGATCGATGCTGGACATGCCCGTCACCAGGACTCTGCCGTCCTTGCGCACGCCGAGGCTGTAGGTGGATCCCGCCGCCACGGCCACGAGGTCCTTCCATTCGGACACGTCGCATTGTTTGAGCTTGTTGTCTCCCGCAGCCACCGCCGTTCCATCCGCGCGCAGCCCAATGCTGTGGCCGGACGCCGACACGGCGACGATGTCCCTCCAACCCGAGACGTAGCGCTGGCCGTGTTCGTTGCCGCCGGCCGCCACCACCGTCCCGTCACGGCGCACGCCCAGATGGTGGTTGTCACCCGACGCGATGGCCACCAGGTCGGTCCAGACGGAGGGGTCTATCCAGACGATCGGGGCGTCCGCCTCTGGCGGCTTATCGTCAGCCCTGCGGGTGAGCATGAATATCCCTCCGGCGCCGAGCGCCAGGGCAGCGGCTACGAGGGCGCGCCGGGTTAGGGAACGCCCCTTCGGATCGGGATCGGGCTTGGGCGCGGGGGTGGCGGGAGGCGTTGCGGGCTGGGCTGCCGGCGCGGGCTCTGGGGCCTCCTGGCGCTCGGCTGCCTGCTCCTCCTGGCCCTGCGCTGCAGGCTCCCGCTCAGGCTCGCCCTGCGCCCGCGGGGCCTCGCCGAAGGGCGTCCACGCGTCGTAGGTACGCGCTGCCAGGTCATCGTCGGCGGGCTCTAGAGCGTGCACGGCCTGCTCGGTCGGCTCGGGAACGCCTGCCGGAGCCTCAGCCGCGGGGGAGTCGGGCTTGGGTGGCCAGGGAGCCTGTTGGGCCTGCTCGGCCGTCTCGGAAGCGCCGTCATTCGCCTCGGTAGCCGGGGCGACGGACGGGCGCAGGTCGCGGACTTGCGGGGGCAGTGGGGACGCTTCGGGCGCGCGGCGGTCCACCACGGTTGCGGGGGAGTCGGGCTTGGGTGGCCAGGGAGCCCGTTGGGCTTGGGTGGCCTGCGGCGCGTCATCCAAGAGGCCTGCCTCCGACCAGATGCCGCGCGTCAGCGTGGGCACGGCCGCCGGCGCCGCCTGGGGACCGGAGCCTGCCATCGGCTCTTGGAACGCCCGGACCGTCGGCTCGGGCGCAACGCCCGCGAGCCCGAAGGCGCGGCTCGGGGCCGCAGCGGAGGCGCTGCCGCGCGACCAGGCCTGCAGCGCGTCGCGCAGCTCGGCGGCCGTAGGGCGCTCGGTGGGGTCGGCCCGGCACGCGGACAGCACCGCGTCCATGAGCACGGGGTCGACGCCGGGGATCGCGGGCGGCAGCTCGCCGCGCAGCCTGCGGCGCATGGCGTCGTTGCGCGCCGCAGGGGTCACGACCGCCGGGGCGGCGGGGTAGAACGGCAGCCTGCCGCCGTTGAGCAGCTGATAGAGCATCACACCGAGCGAGTAGACGTCAACCTTCGGCCCGGCGTGGGCCCCCGACAGCAGCTCCGGCGCCATGTAGGGCGGCGTGCCCGCGCGCGTGAGCGTCGTCTCGGCGCCCTCCATCGCCCGGGCGACTCCGAAGTCGCCGATCTTGTAGCGCCCTGACGGGTCGACGAACACGTTCTGGGGCTTCACGTCGCGGTGGACGTAGCCGTGCGCGTGGCAGTAGGCCAGGGCGTCGGCGACCTGGGCGCCCAGCTCCGCCACCTCGGGGGCGGGCAGCCCCTGCGCGCAGCGCCCCTCCAGGGGTTCGAGCAGCTCCATGCGCAGCAGCACGTCCCAGCCCTCGCCGTCCTGCACCAGGCCGTGGTCCTGGTACGCGACGATTCCGGGGTGTCCCAGCGAGGCGAGCGCGCCTGCCTCCGAGGCGCAGGCCTTGGCCACCTCGAGGAAGTAGGCGGCGACAGACGCGTCGTCCATGCCCTCCGCCCGCAGGGCGGCCGCGGTCTCCGGGCCGGGCGGCACCGGGATCACCTTGAGCGCGGCGCGCGCCACGAAGCCGTGGCCGGGCTTGTCGACCTCGAACACCGTGCCGAAGCCGCCCGAGCCGATCTCGCGCACGATCCGCCAGTCGCCGAGGACCTCGTCGCCTATCCCGTACCGCGCCATGCCCGCCTCCGTCCACGCTTGCTATGTGGGGCCATTGTACAGGCTGTGACGCAGGCTATGACGCAGGTCGTCAGGGGCATCGAGCAACGCGCCATGACCGGTAAGCGCCCTGCGATCGAGGGTGAAGCGTTCGCTTCCGGCAGTGTGCGGGGCCTTGCCTGCGAGCTCTACGCTGGGGCCCGCGCGACGCACGCAAGGCGGCTCAGAGCAGCTCGAAGCGCAGGCAGCAGTCCGAGCGCCCTACGACCGGCTCGTAGTGGTCCTCGGCCAGGTAGCTGGGCGCCACGCAGACGACGTCGCCGTCGCGCAGCTGCGCCTCGCCACCCCACAGGTACTCGCGCCCGCCCGAGGCGCGCAGCAGCAGCGTGCCGTACGACGAGCCGGCGCCGTCGGCACCGACATCGGCCACGACCCACTGTCCGTCCCGATGGCGCACGGTGGCATGGCAGCGCGAGGCGGTCTGCAGCGCCGTGGTCACGGGCACGGCGCCGTCGGCTGCCGTCCACTGCGCGTCGCGCCCTATGCGTGCCTCGCGCGTCGCGTCGATACGCACGGGCGTGCGCTCGGCGGTGTAGCAGTGACGCCCGCTGCCGTCCCGCATCACGACGGCCACGAGCTGCGCGCGTGCGTCGCGTGCGACGCTCGGTGCCGCCTGAGGCTGCGCGATGGCCGTTCTGCCGTAGACGTCGACGCCGAGCGCCGTGGCGTAGGGCGCCGGCCCGCCGACCGCCGCGGCGACGTAGAGGCTCACGCTGTCCACGAACAGCTCCCGCGCGCGTTCGGCGCTGGTCCCGGGTTCGGCCAGCAGGCGGTCGAGCGCCGTGAGCTCCATGCGCAGGAGCGCGTGGTCGGCCTTGCTCGCCTGCGCGAAGTCCTGCTCCAAGCGCTCGAGGTACTCGGCGCGGAAGCGCAGGTCATAGACGAAGCCCAGGCCGTGGTAGTGGAGCAGCTCGGGCTCGAAGGCCTCGGGGCGTCCGGTCCACGCGTCGTAGAACTGGCAGAGCACCTCGCAGGGGATGGGCGCGAGGTCGTCCTGCGCGCCGCCCGCCACGATGTCCCGGACGCGCTCGGCGAGCTTCTGGGCGGGCGGGACGTCCGCGCGCGCGTCGTTGGCCAGCAGGAGGGCGGCCAGCTCGGCGCGGCTCTTGGCAGCGTACTTGGAAGCCTGGGCCTTGAGGTTGCGCGGCTCGATGGGCTGCCCCGTGCGCTGGTTCACGTAGAGCTGGGGGAAGAGGTTGCCCCAGAGCTCGTAGACGTTGCGCGGCCGCGCGCCCTGCTCGCCGTCCATCCCCTTGGAGAAGCGGTCCAGGAAGAACTTGAGTGCATTGCCCTGCGTGCCCATCTCATGCCTCACCCGGCACGGCGGACACCCAGTTTTTGTCGCTCCTTTGGTATCTGCCGACCACATTCACGCTGCCGTCTTTTTTGAGGCCCATGACAGTCTCTGTTCCTACGGCGATTGCGCTCAGATCTGTCCATTCCAACAGGCGTTCTATCCCTTGGTTGGCGCTATTCGTATAGCCGGCGGCATACGCGGTCCCATCCGACCGCAGCCCTACACAGACGCTTCCCTCCGTCGCAATGGCCACGAGCTCTGTCCATTGCGTGACATCCAGCTCACGGCTGCTCTTCCAAGAGTGATTATCCGGGCGCGCCTGGTATATTCTCTCATCGCCCGCAACCACGGCCGTGCCGTCCGAGCGCAGGCCGAGGCTGATTGAGTCTCCCGCCGACAGCGCGACCAAGTCCGTCCACGTCTCCACGTCGCACTCCCCGTCGCGTTTCGCGCCGAGGGCCACCGCCGTGCCGTCGGAGCGCAGCCCTATGACATGCCAACCGCTCGCAGCGATGCCGATGAGGCCCGTCAGGCTCATCAGTGCCTGTTTATCGACGTTCATGGGAAGGTCGCCTGACAACAGGACCGTGCCGTCCGAACGCACGCCGACGCTATAGTCATCTCCTGCCGCCACGGCCACGACGTCGCTCCATCCGGACACGTTGCACTGCCCGTGCTCATTGTTTCCCGTTGCCACCGCCGTGCCGTCGGAGCGCAGACCGATGCTGTGGTTGTACGCCGACACGGCGACGATGCCCGTCCAGTCCGAAACGTTGCACTGGCCATAGGTATTGCCGCCTGCGGCCACCACCGTCCCGTCACGGTGCACGCCCAAGCTGTGGTTCCTGCCTGCCGCGATCGCCACCACATCGGTCCAGTCAGAGGGCTCGGTCGTAACGATGGAGGCCTGAACTTCCTTGGTGTGATCTTCTACCGCACGCATGTACAGGGTCACGCCACCGGCGCTGACGGCGACCAAGGCGCCGGCCACGAGGGCGCGCCTGGTTATGGAACGCCCCTTCGGCTTGGGCTTGGGCCTGCGCACGGGCGCGGTTGCGGGCTTGGGCTCTGGCGCTGCAGGCGCAGGCGCCTGCTGCTGTGCGGACGCCTGCCCCTCTCGTGCTTGCTCCTTGGGCTCCTGCTCAGGCCCCCGCTCCACCTGGGGAGCCTCGCCAAAGGGCGTCCAGGCATCGTAGGTGCGCATGGAAACGTCATCGCCCCGCGCCTGGCTCCCAGCCGCCGGCTCAGGCGTTCCTGTCCGCCCGTCATCCGTGGGGGAGACAGAAGCATTCAGCTCTGGCGTCTGCTCAGCCCTCTCGGGTGCCCCGCGATTCTCGGCAGGCGCAGGGGAGAGGGACGAACTCAAGTCCGCGCTCTGCGGGGGCGCCATGGGCAGGTCGTGACCAGCCTCGTCCGCGGGGGAGCTAGGCGCAGCACCTGGGGCCTGCGGCGCCTGCTCGGTTGGCACGGGCGCGCGGCGATCCTCCACCGACGCGGGGGAGGCGGGCGTGGGCGGCCAGGGAGAGCGCTGTGCCTGCGTGGCCGCCTCAGAAGCACGGCGGTCCACCACGGACGCGGGAGAGGCGGCCACGGGCGGCCAGGGGGCCTTGCCGGTCTGGGGCGCGTCGCCCGCCTCCGGCCACGCGCCCAGCGTCA
>CACXFF010000352.1 GCA_902766805.1 uncultured Coriobacteriaceae bacterium
CCTCGGGCAGGGCGTAGTACCTGTCGTAGAGGGCCTTGAGCTCGGAGACCTAGTCGGCCGTGAGCCACTGACCCAGCTCGGCGTAGTAGGCCTTGTCCTCGAGCTCCCAGACGCGATCCCACTCGGCGTCGCTCAGGTCTTCGTCGTCGGTCAGGGCGTCCCACTTGTCGTAGAGGGCGACGAGCTCGGCACGCTCGGCGTCATCGAGGCCCATCAGGCCCGCGACGTACTCCTCGTTGCTCTGGTAGCAGCCCTCGTCGTAGTAATCGTGGCCGTAGTCGTCGTAGTAGCCGTAGCCGTCAAAGTCGTCGTAGCCGCCGAAGCCCTGCTGGTCCGCATCATTCTCGACCTGCTGTGCGACCGGCTTGGCCTGCCCGTCGTTGGCCAGAGCCGTCTGGGCGAAGGCCGCGGCGGGGGCGAGGACGAGGGCGGCGCTCACGGCGCAGGTGGCAGCGCGCTTGACGAGGCCGAAGTGCTGCTTGGTGTTGGTGTTCATGGTGGGTTCCCTTCTGCGTGTCTGTGTCCGGAAATCCTCTCCGGCTGACTACAAGGCTACGCAGCGGGCCCGCCCAAATCCTCCATGCAAGTGCGTCGGAACTGTCAAGAAAGTGTCATGCCGCCGGGAAGCCGAGAGCCCCCGGGCAACAGGCCGCCGTGTTACCGGCAAGCCAAAGGCTCTCAGGTAACAAGCCGTTCGTTTGCTTCGTATACAATCTCGTCGGCACGTCGCCCAGGCCGTAGGGGCCTGCCCTTTCGGGCGGCTGCGGGAAGAATCGCTGCGAGGAGGACCAGCTCATGTTTCGGCGCTTCATCGAGTCCCAGCTAGAGCGCGTCAAGCAATCCCCTCGGGCAGACCTGCTGGGGGACAAGGCATACGCCAAGCTCGAAGACATGCTCAGGCGCAAGACCGAGTTCATCGCAGGCAGCACGGCGACGCACCTGATCGCTCAGGTGGTGGCGCAGGACAACCCGATCGTCGCCACCCTTCCCGACCTGATGACCCGAGCAGAGCGCGACCAGGCCCTGGCCACCATACGCGAGCAGCTCGACAGCGGGGCGCGAAGCCTGCCCGAGACGCTCGTCGAGAGCCTCGAGCTGCAGCTTGGCAACGCGACGGACGCGCTGCTCGAAGCGCTGGAGCGCCTCGTCGCACAACGCGACGCGATCGGCGACGCGCTCCTCGGCGGGAAGCGCTTCCAGACGATCGACGACATCGAGCTGTCCGCGGGCGACACCCACAACTGCGGCAGGAGCGTCACCGTCTTCCACACCGACGCGGGCAAGCTGGTCTACAAGCCCCACGACCTGCGCGTGGACGTGCAGCTCCACGACTTCGTCGAGCGCTTCTTCGGCGCTTACGTCGGCATCCCGCGCGCGATCGCCTTTGGCGGGGACTTCGGGGTCTGCGAGTTCGTCGAGAAGCGCCGCGCGCAGGGCGCCGAAGAGGCCGAGCGCTTCTGGTACGCCATGGGCGGCCTCACGGCATTCGCCAAGGTCCTGGGCAGCACCGACCTGCACTACCAGAACATCCTCTGCAGCGGCACGAAGCCCTACATCATCGACCTCGAAACCCTGCTCTCCCCCATCGCCGCCGAACGGATGGCCTACATCCAGTCCTCGGACACGCGCGAATACCAGACGCGCTCCCTCGGCCCCTCCCTGCTCATGCCCTTCAGGGTGGAAGACATGGAGTTGAGCGTGCTGACCAACACCGACGAGAGCGGCATCGCCCCCGTCGTGGACGGCAGGAACGTCACCGTGCGGCCGTACCTGCCCGCCTTCAAGGCAGGCTACCACGCCGCCTACACGCACGCCGTGGAGCAGCGGGAGGAGCTGCGCCAAGCGCTGCTGGCGTTCCCGACGGACATGGCGGTGCGCATCGTCCCGCGCGCCACGAGGGCCTATTGGATGATGCTGCAGAAGCTCAACCACCACACGGCCATGGCTTCGGCTGACGGGCGGCAGCACAGCCTCGACCTGCTCGAGGAGATCCTGCGCAAGAGCGACGCGAGCGCGTCGGACGCGACCATCGCCAGCGAGCTGGCGCAGATGAGGCGCGGCGACATCCCCTACTTCTACACCCACGTCGGCAGCCTGGCGCTCTACGCGGACGGCGAGGAGCTGGCGCGGGACAAGTTCGGCACCACGGCCATCGGGCGCATACTCGACACCCTCGACGCGCTGGGGGACGAGGACGAGGCGTTTGACCTCTCCTACATCGACAACGCCATCGGCCTGTACCCCATGGGAGACGCGCCGGCATCAGCGCCTCTCGTGCGTCAGGAAGAGGACGCGGAGACGGCTCTCTCGCCGCAAGAAGCGGCCGAGACGGCACGCCAGATCTTCCAAAAGGTGCACGAGATGGCAATCCAGACGCCCAACGGACGCCTGGCATGGGGCTTCGTGGACAGCTACAGCCAGTCGTTCAAGTTTGGCGGAGCGGGACTATTCGACGGCTTCACCGGGTTGGCGGTCTTCGCCTCCGCCTGCGCACGCCTGTTGCCAGACGGCCAAATCCAGGAGCGGGCCACAGCCCTCGTCGAAGAGGCCGTCGACGAGATACGGGGGACCTGCCTCAGCGTCGAGCGCCTCATAGGCAAGCCGGGCACGAGCGTCGCCGTGGGCGAGGGCGTCGGCTTTGGCGGCATCCTCACGGGCATCGCCCTCATGAGACGCTATGCGCCGAACGCGGAACTCGACAGCGTCCGCGATCGCGTCTTGGAGCTGGTGGAGGCCGCGGACTACGCGAACTCCACGAGCACGGACCGCATCATCGGCCTGGCAGGGCTCGTCTCCGTCCTGTGCCGCTTCGAGGAATACCGGGACCACACGACGGCGCTGCGCCGCGCGGCCGACCGCATCCTCGAGCTCAAGACCTTCGAGTACAAGGACCACGTGCTGTGGAAGACCCTGCCCGACGTTCCGCGCTTGCTCAGCGGCGCCGGCCACGGCATGGCGGGAATCGCCGAGGCGCTCATCGCGGCGTCCGACCTTTTGGGCGACGACCGGTACCTTCCCGCAGCCGCCGAGGCCCTGGACTACGAGCTCGAGGCACACCGGCGCTACGCGTACAAGTTCGGCACCTGGGCGGACCTGCGTGACTTCCCGCCCAAGCGGTACATGCACGGCTACTGCGCCGGCGCCCCGGGCACCGGCATCATGCTCAACCGTCTGCACGCCGCGGGTCTGGGCGACGAGCGGACGCGGGCTTTGGCAGAGCTGGTGCGGACGAGCGTGGACCAGCTGCCACTGAACTCCTATGACCACCTGTGCTGCGGCAACGCCGCGCTCGCGGAGTACCGCCTGTCATCGGGGGACGCACAGGGCGCCGCGCGCGTCTTGGCGTCCATCCGCGCCCACGCCCTGGATGCAGACGCCGCCCGGGGCCCGCACGGCAGCAACGTCACCGCGTCGCTCTTCAACGGGATAAGCGGCATGGGCTACGAGATGCTGCGCTACGCGTACCCGCACGAGACGCTCTCCGTCCTATAGCGAGGCGACCGCCATGTATTACCGCATGTGCGACGACGTTGCGCTCCGGAGCTGGTCGGACCTCAGCGCCATCTAGCCGCGCTTGTTACCGTAGAGCCAAAGGCTGTACGGTAACAAGCGCGCACAAGAAGGGCCCCGGCGCGTGGCCGAGGCCCCTGTGCACAGCCAGAGAGACTCGCCACCTTTGCCCCCCTCTCCCCCCACCGCGGCGCATAAACGTTTCGCCCTTGGGTCCACTTGGCCAACAGTGCTTTGCAGCGCTGCGACCTGCGGTACGGTATCGAAACTTACCCATAACGGGGACGAGTCGAAGGAGGAGGCCCATGAAGCTTACCGGCGCACGGATCGTGCTCGAATGCCTGCGCGAGCAGGAGGTCGACACGATCTTTGGCTATCCCGGCGGCACGATCTTGGACGTGTACGACGCCCTGGTGGATTATCCCGAGCTGCACCACTACCTCACCTCACACGAGCAGGGCGCGAGCCACGCAGCCGATGGCTACGCACGCTCCACGGGCAAGGTCGGCGTGTGCTTCGCCACGAGCGGCCCTGGCTGCACCAACCTCACCACGGGCATCGCCACGGCGTTTCTAGACAGCTCCCCCGTGGTCTTCATCACCTGCAACGTGGCCGAGCACCTCATGGGCAAGGACGCGTTCCAAGAGGTGGACATCACGGGCATCACCATGCCCATCACCAAGTGGAACTACATGGTCACCGACGTGAACGAGCTGGCCGACGTCATCCGCGAGGCGTTCGCCGTCGCGCGCTCTGGCCGCCCGGGCCCGGTGCTCGTGGACATCGCCAAAAACGTCACCGGCTCCGAGTGCGAGTACCAGCCGCTCATGCGCTCCAAGCACTACACCGAGGGGCGCCTGGCCAAAATCACCGCCCGCGCGAGCCACGACTTCACCGCGCCAGAGCCCAATTTCGAGGACATCGAGAAGCTCCTGCACATGATCGACGAGTCCGAGAAGCCCATGCTCATCTGCGGCGGCGGCGTCGTGCGCGGCCGTGCGCACCGCGAGTTCGAGGAGTTCGCCACCAAGGTCGACGGCCCCGTGGCCATCACGCTCATGGGCGCCGGCGGCTTCCGCGGCCGCAACCCGCTCGCCACCGGCATGATCGGCATGCACGGCAGCCAGGCTTCCAACATCGCCGTGGCCAACTGCGACCTGATCATCGCCGTCGGCTGCCGCTTCTCCGACCGCATCGCGCTCAACCCCGATACCTTCGGCGAGCAGGCCAAGATCGTCCAGATCGACATCGACCGCGCCGAGATCAACAAGAACGTCGTCGTCGACCACCACATCATCGGCGACGCCAAAAACGTCCTGTTCATGCTCAACATGCGCCTGGCGCAGCAGCACCACGACGCGTGGAAGGACTTCGTCTTTTCCCACCCGGTGGAGACCGAGTACGAGGAGGGCGGCGAGACCCTCACGCCCAAGCAGATCTCCGACACCATCGCGCGCATCTGCCCGCAGGACACCATGGTCGCCACCGACGTGGGCCAGCACCAGATCTGGGTCACGCAGCACTTCCACTACGACTACCCTGGCCAGCTCATCTCTTCGGGCGGCTTCGGCACGATGGGCTTTGGCCTGGGCGCTGCCATCGGCGCCAAGGTGGGCAATCCCGACAAGTGCGTGATCCACATCACCGGCGACGGCTCGTTCCGCATGAACTGCAACGAGCTCGCCACCGAGAGCTTCTACGGCCTGCCCATCATCACCATCATCTACAACAACTCGGTGCTGGGCATGGTGCGCCAGTGGCAGAACCTCATCTACCACCAGCGCTTCTCGCAGACCACGCTGGACCGCGGCCCCGACTTCGTCAAGCTCGCCGAGGCCTATGGCCTGTCCGGCGTGCGCGTCACGAGCCCGGCCGAGCTGGAGCAGGCGCTCACCGACGCGCTCGCGCGCGATCACGGCACCGTGATCGACTGCGCCATCGACCAGGACGAGATGGTCCGCCCGATGGTACCCAATGGCCAGAACATCACCAACTTCTTGGCAGTGTAAGGGGGTATACCGCATGAACACCGAAGGATTCGAGCGCAAGTCCCTCTCCGTGCTGGTGGACAACGAAGCTGGCGTGCTGAGCCAGGTGTCGCGCATGTTCTCGCGCAAGGGCTACAACATCGAGTCGCTGGCCGTGGGCACGACCGACGA
>CACXFF010000353.1 GCA_902766805.1 uncultured Coriobacteriaceae bacterium
CGGCCGACGACGAGGCGGCCACCGTGGGCATCGCCGTGGAGGCGGGCCCTGGCGGCGAGCAGATGGAGAAGGTCGCGACGCCCTGCGAGGGCAGCATCGAGGCGCTGGCCGCGTTCATGAAGGTCACGCCCCAGGCCTGCCGCAAGAGCTTCGCCATCATCGCCGAGGACGAGACGCCGGTGCTGTGCCTGCTGCCGGGCGACCACGAGCTCAACGAGGTCAAGGCCGAGCACGCCTTTGGCCACTATGACGTGATGGACGAGGAGCAGATGGCCGCCTATGGGCTGGTCAAGGGCTACATGGGGCCCGTGGGCGCCTCGAGCGAGCTGCGCATCGTGGCCGATGTCTCCCTGCAGGGCTCCGAGCGTTGGCTCATCGGCGCCAACGAGGAGGGCTACCACTACCAGGCGGCCGAGCCCGGGCGCGACTTCGAGGTCGCGCAGTGGCTGGACCTCGCCACGGCCAAGGAGGGCGACGCCTGCCCCCACTGCGGCAAGCCGCTGCACTCCGCCCGCGGCATCGAGGTGTCGCAGGTGTTCCAGCTCGGCACCAAATACTCCGAGGCCATGGGCGCCACCTTCGCTGACGAGGACGGCCAGGAGAAGCCCTTCCAGATGGGCTGCTACGGCATCGGCGTGTCCCGCACGCTGCAGGCCATCGTGGAGCAGAGCCACGACGAGCATGGCATCATCTGGCCGGTGAGCACCGCCCCGTACGAGGTGGAGGTCATCCCGCTCGACGTGAACGACGACCTGGTGTGGCCGGCAGCCGAGGGCGTGGCACGCGCGCTCGTCGAGGCGGGGCTCGAGGTCGTCGTGGACGACCGCAAGGAGCGCCCGGGTGTGAAGTTCGCCGACGCCGACCTCATGGGCTTCCCGTACCAGGTGGTCTGCGGCAAGCGCGCCGTGGCCGACGGCAACTGCGAGGTCAAGAACCGTGCGACGGGCGAGCGCGAGATCGTGCCGCTGTCCGAGGTGGCCGCGCTGCTCGCGGAGCGCATCGTGCCTCAGCGCGCCTAAGCCATCGCCAAACAGGCCTGGCCCCATGGGGCCATGAGGATCGAGAACGCTGCCCGGATCGCACCTGCGGTCCGGGCAGCGCGTCCATTGGTGCCAAATACCGGCGGCCTGCTCCTTGGTACCAAAAAGACCACGTCTTTTTGGTACCAAGGGTGGCTAGGCGCGCTCTTCGCGACGGATGAGGTAGAGCACCGCGAAGGTGAGCAGGCCCACCGCGGCCCCTCCCGCGAAGATGAGCGAGGAGGGCGTGAAGCCGTCTCCCACCACGCCGAAGCCGATGACGGCACCCGACGACGCGCTGATGGCACTGCCGATCCACGGGCCCACCAGCATCGGCACGAGGACCACCATGAAGATACGCACGCCCTGGTAGAGCCCCACGCGATCGGAGGGAGTGCTGTTGCGGATCGCCGTGCCGAAGCAGGCGGCCGAGCCCAGGTAGCCTGACAGCATGAGCATGCTGCCCACGAACACGCCGGGGACGTTGGCCAAGACCGTGAGCAAGCCGCAGCCTGCCAGGAACAGCACGACAGGCAGCAGGACGGCGGCCGAGAAGCCCTTCTGGTCCACGACGCGCCCGTAGAAGATGGTGAACACTGAGGCGATGATGATGCACGGCGCCATGACGAACACGTAGTTCTCGCCCAGGATGTAGGGAAGGCGCAGGTAGAGCACGTAGTAGGGCATGATGACCTGCATGGCGATGGAAAAGACGCAGTATGCCGCCAGCACCAGGTACAGCATGCGGTTGCCGCTTGCCGAGGAGGGGCGGAAGCCGTAGGCGAGCTCGGAGAAGTAGCCTCCGTCCCTGCGCGGGGCGGGATGCGAGTCGTCCATGAGGAGCGCGGCGGCAATGCCGGTGGCGATGACGACGGCGCCGATGACCGTGAAGAAGAGCGGGTAGTCGTAGGTGACCGACCCGTCGTCGCCGACGATCATGAAGAACATGGCCCCGCCGAACACCACGAGCATGCTGAGGAGCGGCATGGCGGAGTTGACGCCCTCGACCCGCCCGCGGTTCGTGTCGTCCGTGATGTCGGTGAGCCAGGCGTTGAAGCACGAGTCGTTGGCGAGGCTGCCAAAGAACGTCATGACGCAGTCGAAGGCGATGGTCAGCGTGATGCCGAGCGCCGCCGCGCCGGCTGCGTCGCGCGCGAGCGCCGCCGACACGTTCTGCAGGACCGCGAACGCGCAAATGGACAGGCCCCAGATGAGCGTGCCTGCCACCACGAACACCTTGCGCCGACCCACCCGGTCGGACCACACGCCCACGAGCAGCGTGGTGGCCGTGGCGGTGAGCGCCGACGCGCTCACCATGAGCGCGACGTCCGATAGCGAAGCGTTGAACGCGTCCTGCATGAACAGGTTGAAGAAGTTGTTCTCTACCGCCCACGCTATCTGACCCACCAGGGCCAGAAGCACGATGATGGTCCACGTCTTGCCCGCGATTCTCGTGCGGGGCGTTTCGGCAGTGCTCACCGGGAGCCTCCCTTCTCGTCCTCCTTCCGCCAATGTAGCGCAACGCGCAGCTGGGACAAAGCGCGCGTCGCGGGCGCGGAGCTGAACGTCGCTCGGTTTCGCGCGTAGGCCTTTGAGCCCTTGGGGTTCCAGACCGTGACCCCCGACGGCTACCGCGTCGATGCCTCCGGCCGCTGGGTCCCCTGACGCCCCCTGTTACCGTAGAGCCTTCGGCTTCACGGTAACAACGCGTCGCCGGC
>CACXFF010000354.1 GCA_902766805.1 uncultured Coriobacteriaceae bacterium
ACGTTCATGCGGCGCGCGAGGCCATCGCGCGGGGCCGTGCGAGCGTCTTTGTGTATCCGCTGCGCGCCCTGGTGGCCGACCAGCGCCACCACCTTTCCGACGTGCTGGCGGAGTTGGGACTGCAGGTGCGCGAGCTCACCGGCGAGACGAGCGCGCAGGAGCGTGCCGAGGTCTACGCGGCGTTGGCGGACGGCTCGGTGAGCGTGGTGCTCACCACGCCTGAGTACCTCGCCATCCACGTGGACGACTTCGCGGCTGCCGGTCGCGTGGGCTTCGTGGTGGTGGACGAGTCCCACCACGCCGCGCGTGCGGCTGCCGGCGAGCGCCCTGCCTACCTGAGCCTGCCGGCGCTGCGCGAGAAGCTCGGCGATCCCACGGTGCTTGCCGTCACCGCGACGGCGGGCAACGAGGCCGCTCGCAGCGTGTGCGAGCTGGCGGGCGTGGCCGACGAGCGCGACGTGATCGTAGACGAGAGCGAGCGCCCCAACCTGCAGTTGCGCGACGCGCGCATGGCGAGCGACCGCGAGGCCGTGCTGGTGAGCTTGGTCGCGCGCGGTGAGAAATGCGTGGTCTACGTCAACTCCCGCCCCGAGGCGGAGCGCCTGGTCGCGCTGCTGCGCCGTCGCGTGCCCGACCTGGCGCGCGGCATCAGCTACTACCACGCCGAGCTCACGCGCGAGCGGCGCCAACGCGTGGAGCGGGCCTTCCGCGGCGGCCGTCTGACCTGCATCGTCTCCACGAGCGCCTTTGGCGAGGGCGTCAACCTGCCCGACGTGCGTCACGTGGTGCTCTACCACCTGCCCTTCGGCCGCGTGTCGTTCAACCAGATGGCGGGCCGCGCGGGCCGAGACGGGGCGCAGGCCTGGGTGCACCTGCTCTACAACGGCGGCGACGCCCAGCTCAACGAACGCCTGCTCGCCGCCAGCGCGCCCACGCGTGAGGCGCTCTCGCCGCTGTGGCGCGTGCTGTCCGCGTGTTGCCGCGCCTCGGCCGATGCCTCCATACCGCTGTCCTGCGAGCAGCTGGCGGAGCGCGTGAGCAGCCTGGACCCGCGCTGCTCCGCGAACGAGGCGCTGGTAGAGGCGGGCGTGGGCATCTTCTGCGAGCTGGGATTGGTGCGCGTGGAAGGCTTCGGCGACCAGCGTCGCGTGGCGGTGGTGTCCCGCGGCCGCGTGGACCTGTCCGACTCGGTGCGCTTCCAGGAGGGATTGCGCGAGCACGAGGATTTCGAGGCCTTCGCCGCATGGGCGCTCTCGGCCGACCCGGAAGAGCTGCGCGCCGCTGTCATCCGTCCCATCACGCCCGCCTTTGGCAGCCGCGCCTAGCGACGGACGTGGGGGGCGCTGGTGCGGCACATCCAGCGCTCACGGCGCCGTGCCGTTCGGGTACCATAGGACAGATAGACCGAGCATGGGGAGGTGGGCGTGATGGCAGAGACACAGGTGCAGGAGGCTCCGCAGGCCATCAACTATCCGCGTCTGGAGGAGGCGGCGTCGAGCTACCTCGGGGTGCCCGAGCTCGCAAAGATCGAGCGCGCGTACCGTTTCGCCTGCGAGTGCCACAAGGACCAGCGCCGTCGCTCGGGGGAGCCCTACATCAATCACCCGGTGGAGGTTGCGCGCATCCTGTCCGAAGAGCTCCACATGGACGAGGACGTGATCTGCGCTGCGCTGCTGCACGACACGGTGGAGGACACCGACACCTCGCTCGACGACCTCACGGACCTCTTTGGGCCGGTCGTGGCCGAGCTCGTGGATGGCGTCACCAAGCTCACTTCCATCAACGCCAAAACGATCGACGCCAAGCAGGCGCTCAACCTGCGCAAGATGTTCTTGGCCATGTCCAAAGACATCCGCGTCGTGATCATCAAGATCGCCGACCGCCTGCACAACATGCGCACGATGGCTGCGCTGCCGCCGCACAAGCGCATCCTCAAGTCGCAGGAGACCATGTACGTCTACGCGCCCCTGGCAGACCGCCTGGGCCTGGGCTCCATCAAATGGGAACTCGAGGACCTCGCGTTCTTCTACCTGGAGCCCGACGAGTACGAGCGCATCGCGCGCATGGTGGCGGAGAGCCGCGAGCAGCGCGAGGAGACGATCGACGACGCGGTGGCCTCCCTCACCGAGGAGCTGCACCGTGAGGGCATCGACGACTTCACGCTCTCCGGCCGTCCCAAGCACCTCTGGTCCATCTACCAGAAGATGACCAAGAAGGGCAAGGAGTTCTCGGACATCTACGACCTCATCGCGCTGCGCGTCATCACGGACACCGTGGCCGACTGCTACTCCGCCCTGGGCGCCATCCACTCGCTGTGGCACCCGCTGCCCGGCCGCTTCAAGGACTACGTGGCAACGCCC
>CACXFF010000355.1 GCA_902766805.1 uncultured Coriobacteriaceae bacterium
CCCCTCTGCGGGGGCGTTCTCGATCAGGACGCGTGCGGTCAGCTCCGTTGGCATGCGTGGCTCCTCTGTCTGTCGTGTCACGAACCGTGGCCGGGTGCGGTGCCGCTTGGCCTAGGCCGCTCGGCAACGCGGCCATCGCCTATGGGCAAGCATACGTTCTTCCCGTGATGTGCGTCGAGGTGGCCACGTGCCTTTCGGCGTGCTCACCCCACAGCCCTTCCAGCGCGTAGAATGCGTTTCGTCAGAACATGCCGATCGGTCCTCGACAAGGCCTGTGACAGCGTGAGCGTTGCGCTGGCGGAAAGGTGGGTTCCATGGATTACGAAGCCATCAGCAGGGAGCTCCTCGCGGGATTGGGCGGTGCGGACAACGTCGTCGCCAACGAAGCGTGCATGACACGGTTGCGCGTGAGCGTCCGTGACATGTCCCAGGTGGATGTCGAGGCGCTCAAGGCGATCGACGGCGTATTGGGCGTCGTGGCGTCCGACACGCTGCAGATCGTCTTGGGCCCGGGCGTCGTCAACAAGGTGCTGGAAGCCTTCACGTCCTTGACGGGCATCCCCCAGGGCGGGCGCGGGTCCGATGTCGCGGCGGTCGCCCGCAAGAACAAGGAGGACCAGGCGGCCAAGCACGGGAATGCGCTGCGGGCCTTCCTCAAGCGCGTGGCCAACATCTTCGTGCCCCTGTTGCCTGGCATCGTCGCCGCCGGCCTGATAAACGGCATAGCCAACATCATCAACGTCTCTACGGGCGGGTCGCTCAGTGGCACCTGGTGGTACGAGGCCATCCGCACCATGGGCTGGGCGCTCTTCGCGTACCTTCCCATCTTCGTGGGCTACAACGCGGCGAGGGAGTTCGGCGGGTCTCCCATCTTGGGCGGAATCGCCGGCGCCGCGTGCGTCTCCAACTCTCTCATGCCCCTGCTCGCCAGCTATGGCGACTCCCAGGTCCTGCTGCCGCTGACGCATGCCCCGTACAATCCGGGGAGCGGCGGCCTGGTTGCGGCCTTGCTGGCAGGCGCCCTGTTCGCGTGGCTTGAGCGCAAGCTGCGTGACGTCATGCCCAGCATCGTCGACACGTTCGTGACGCCGCTCTGCGTGCTCGTCTTTGGGGGCTTGGCCTTGGTGCTGGCCCTTCAGCCCGTCGGCGCATTCCTGAACCAGGGCATCTATGTCGTCATGGAGTTCGTGTACGAGAAGATGGGGGTCATAGGGGGCTACGTGCTCGCCTCGGGATTCCTCCCCCTCGTGTCGGTCGGGCTCCATCAGGCGCTCACGCCGATCCATGCGATGCTCAACGATCCCGCGGGGCCGACCCAGGGCGTCAACTACCTGCTGCCGGTCCTCATGATGTCGGGCGGCGGCCAGGTCGGGGCGGGCCTTGCGCTCTACCTCGGGACGAAGAACCAGAAGCTCAAGGGCTATATCAGGGACTCGATCCCCGTGGGCGTCCTGGGAGTGGGGGAGCCCTTGATGTATGCGGTGACCCTTCCCTTGGGCAAGCCCTTCGTGACCGCCTGCCTGGGCGCCGGCGTGGGCGGCATGCTTGCCACGCTCTTCCATCTCGGGGCCATCTCGCAAGGCGTCTCGGGCCTGTTCGGGATCCTGATCGTCCAACCTGGGCAACAGCTCGCCTACGTCGTGTCGCTTTTGGGGGCCTGCGTGGGTGGCTTCGTGCTCACGTGGCTGTTTGGCGTCGATCACGAACGGATCGAAGAGCTCTACGGCGCGTGAGCGGAAGGGCGCGCTGCAAGTGACCTCCTGCGGTCGGCAAAAAACGTAAGGACCCTGAGACGAGCGTGCCTGGGCGGCGTATGCTTAAGCAAAGCACGTGCGGGCAACAACGATAGGAGCGTACCATGAAGTTCGAGCAACTCACGCCGGAGCAGGCCGAGCGAGCCAAGGGCTGCAAGACAGACGAGGAGCGCAGGGCGTTCCTGGAGGACATCGGCATCGAGCTCACCGACGAGCAGATAGAGGGCATCGCGGGTGGCAGGAAAAAGAATTTGTCGCCCTCGAGCAAGTGCCCGGCAAACGACGACAAGGGTCACAAGTACGTGTACACGGGACGCACGCGCCCGGGCAGCATCTTCGGAGACTGGTGGCCAGACAAGGAGAAGCGCTGCGAGTATTGTGGTGACACGTACTGGGTCTAGCGGCCGTTCCGCCCTTGCGCGATGCGCATCGGGACGACCTGCCGGCAGCCCGTCCGCCCGGACACTGTAACGACCGCTTGGCTTGGTCGAAGCATATACACCCAAAAGAGCAATGCAGCCGCTGCCAGGGCGGCTGCTCTCATGTCCAGCTCGGCGGATTCCCAGGGATCGTTCCGGCCAGCGGGCGCTCGGCATCTCCGTTGCCTGCGTCCTTTCCGTCCCTTGCGCGGGTACAATTGACGGCGTTGGTGCGGAGCGGAGGCCCCGGCTGGCGGCGCGGCCTGTCCGACTCTCACGGGGACCCTGCCGCGCGGTGGCGTCGTACAGAGAAGAGGACGGTGTATTGCGGATGGCCATGGCCCAATTGTCCCGCGGCCTGAGGGCGCTCGGTCGTGCGGCTCGCCGCTTGTCCGAGCAGGGGGGATCCACCTCGTTTGCCCCAAAGAGCTGGCCGTTTTGGCGCAACAACATCATGCTCTTCTGCGTGGACAACGTGGCCGGTCACGTTCTCGAAAGCCTCTACTGCCAGATCATGGACAAGTGCTTCGGGATTGTCGATGACGACTACGCGGTGAAGTTCGACCCCTGGTACCACCCGTATTGGGTGTACGGGTTTGGCGGATTGGCTATGACGCTCATCTTCGAGCCGCTGAAGGAGGGGCTCCTCGCGCGGCACAAGTCGATGGCTGGTGTCGTGCTCGAGACCTACCTGATCGCCGTGCTCGCTGCGATGGGGATGGAGCTGGGCTTCGGCCTTTTGGTGAACCAGCCCGACGAGGACGGCAACTACCCCTATTGGGACAACTCCAAGCTGCCGCTCAACATCTGCAAGCAGGCCTGGCTGGTCAACGACCTGGTCATGGGAGGCGTCGCGGTCGTGCGCACTTGGCTCACGTACCCCCTCTTCTGCAAGGGGATGAGCAGGCTCAGCGAGCGTACGGCGAACATGGCGTGCGCGGCGACAGTTGGCACGTTCGCCGTGGCTTGTGCCTCCTCCTACGGAAGGCTCATCAAGGACGGCCGCCTGTAAGTGGCGCCGGCTTGTCACGGCGATGGTCGTCGAGTCGGCGTTTTTTGCGAAGCTATGGGGGGGCGCCGGAGTCGGCTATGCTCTCGGGGTGAAGCGCCTTGTTGCCCGCCGCTTCGGCGTGCCTTTCCTGAAAGGAGCAACTCGATGGATGCCTTGCTCGTGATCGCCCTCCAGGGCGCCTTGATCGCGATCCTCGTCTGGGGGAGCGGGGGAGTGCCAAAGGGAGCATGGAACGACGAGCCCCTCTCCCTCGCGCAGTCGAAGTCCCTGCAGGGGCTCCTCGCCCTGGGCGTCGTCTTCCACCACTGCGCGCAAAAGATCTACTTCGACTGGTCGAGACCGCAGGACAGCTTCTGCGGCTTGGAGGTCATGGCGTTCATTGGCTTTGCCTTCGTGGGCTACTTCTTCTTCTGCTCGGGTTACGGGCTCTGCAAGAGCTGCCAGAAGAAGCAGGACTACCTGGATGACTTCCCGAAACGCCGGATCTTGCCCCTCGTCCTCACCTATTACGTCTGCAACACAGCCTACTTGGTCGGCCGGCTCGTGGCAGGGGAG
>CACXFF010000356.1 GCA_902766805.1 uncultured Coriobacteriaceae bacterium
CGCGCTCGAGGTAGGTGCCCATGTGACCTCCTGACAGCGGGGTGCCCTCAGCATACTCCAGGCGCGGGTTGGCGGGCCCCGACATGCAGTAACGCATTCCGTGCCATCCGGCTGCAGGGACGGCAACGGCTTGACGGCACCGGGCGGGGCGGCGCAGGCGATCTGCGTCGCCCCGCCGCGAATGCTTGCACATGCGGCGCGCCGTGTTAGGCTTGAACGCGGTCTGGCACAGCAACGATTGGGGAGCGCGAGCGGATGGCCACTGAAAGGAAAAAGCGCGGGTTAGAGATCGGGCACATGCTCCGCGGCTTCTTCAACTTCCGACAGGGGAGGGCGAGCTACAAGGTCATCGAGCGCCGCATAGAGGACGGCGCGCGCATTGACGGCATCCACCTGTGCCAGTTGGTCGCGGCCATGCTCATCGCTTCCATCGGCCTCAACCTGGACTCGGTGGAGGCCATCATCGGCGCCATGCTCATCTGCCCCCTCATGGGCTCGGTGCTTGCCATCTCGCACTCCATCGCCACAGGAGACCGGCGCGCCCTGCGCGAGGCACTGGTCGGCCTGTTCGCGCAGATGGCCGTGTGCCTGGTGACTTCCACGCTGTATTTCGCGCTCTCTCCGGTCTCCCACCGCACGTCTGAGCTGCTCATCAATTCCACGCCCACCATTTGGGACCTGCTCATCGCCCTCATCGGAGGCTTCGCCGGGGCACTGGGCTACTCCCGTCGCGAAGAGCCTTCCACGCTCATCGCGGGCGTGGCCGTGGCGACCGCGCTCATGCCGCCGCTGTGCGCCACGGGCTATGGCATCGCCATGCACGAGCTGACCTTGGCGCTCATGGCGCTGTATGAGTTCGGGCTGAACGTGATCTTCATCGCTTTCGGTGCGGAGATCGTGCTCGTGCTCTTGGGCGTGCCGACGGAATGCGACCTGAACGGGGACGGCGTCGTGACCGACGAGGAGCGAGCGATGGCGGCCTCGCGCGGGCGTCAGCTGCGCGACCGGCTCGTCGTGGGCTCGCTGCTCTTTGCCATACCGTGCCTCTTCGTGAGCGCGTCGGTGGTGCGCCAGACGCTTGCGGAGAACGGGTCGGTGTTCGAGGTGCACGATCTGTACGAGACCGAGCTCACCACGCTGGAGCTGAGCGTGGTCGCGCCCCAGGTCGAGGGCTACCGCATCGGCACGGAGACGAGCTACAACCGTGACACCCAGCAGCTCGAGGAGCACATCGTGGCGACGGTGGTCTCGCGGGAGGAGCTGAGCGACGCGCGGAAGAAGCAGATCCAGGAGCTCATCAAGCTGCACGTGCCAGATTTGGAGCAGGTCACGTTCGAGCTGCCCAAAGACACGCAGGTCGTGACGCCCTCCACCCCGGAGGCGCCTGCCACGCAGGCGACCACCGCCGTCCCATCAACACCTGCCACGCAGGCGGCCATCGCCGTCCCATCAACACCCGTCACGCAGGCGGCCACCGCCGCTCCGGCAGCGGCCTGACGCCCGCTCGTGGGGAGCCTCTGTGCCCACGAGTTCCTCCTACTCTCATGCCGAAATATGTACCATTTATGAATACGTGAATACAAAACATCAATCAGCGACGTACGCGCGCGTTCGCCCAAGTGCAACGTTCGCGGCGCGGTCGCCGTGCTATGTTGCCAAGTGGCACAGCCGTCAAACGGAGGGAAGGAAGCAACATGGCGGAGCAGTATCTGGTTTTGGACTTGGGCGGCACGTTCATCAAGTACGCCATCATGGACCGCGACGCGCAGATCATCGAGCAGGGCAAGGTGCCCACGGTCACGGCGAGCGAGGAGGACCTGCTCGCGTCCTTGGCCTCGGTGCGTGACGCGGTGGCGGGCCACGAGTATGAGGGCGTGGCGGTCTCCATGCCGGGCCGCATCGACACCGCTGCCGGCATCGCGCACACGGGCGGGTCCTTTGGCTGGATTCACAACTATCCCGCCGGCGCCAAGTTCAGCGAGCTCTTTGGCGGCAAAGCCTGCACCGTGGCCAACGATGGCAAGTGCGCAGCGAACGCCGAGAACTGGATCGGAGCGCTGGCGGATGTGGACAACGGTGCCGTGATCGTGCTGGGCACCGGCATTGGCGGCGGCATCGTGATCGACAACAAGGTGTGGATGGGCGCCACGGGCGGCGCGGGCGAGCTGTCTGCCTTCATCACCGACCATCAGGGCGTGAAGAACGGCTTGGGTTGGGGCAACATCGGCATCATGTGGGCTGCCCACGTGGGCGCGGGCGCCATCACGGGCAAATACGGTGCGATCAAGGGGATTGACCATGCCGACGGCGTCATGCTCTTCGATGCCTACGAGGCGGGTGACCCCGTGGCTGCGGACGTGCTCAAGACCTTCGGCGAGGAGGCGGCAGCTGGCATCTGTTCGCTGCAGAGCGTGCTGGATCTGGCGCGCTACGCCATCGGCGGTGGCATCTCGGCCCGTCCCGAGACCACGCAGATCATCGCCGATGCGGTCGACGCGCTCTTCGATCCCTATCAGGATTTCCTGCCCTTCGGCAAACCCGAGATCGTGACCTGCAAGTTTGGCAACGAGGCCAATCTCATCGGCGCGCTGGCCTTCCATCTGGCCGCGCAGGCATAACGAAGTGTAACGGGTGGTGCGGCGTTCGCTTCCCGGCCGCGCCCGACGACAAGGAGACGTCCCATGCATGAGATGGCTTACAAGATTCGCACCCTCTTCGGCGAGGGTGACGCCGTGCGCGACGCCGGCCTCACCACGCCTGACGACGTCGAACGCTTCGACGACATCGCCTATGGCGACGATCCGGACTGGCAGCTGCTGGACGTCTACCGTCCCCGCGAGGCGCAGGGCCCGCTTCCCGTGATCGTGAGCATCCACGGCGGCGGCTGGGTCTACGGCGACAAGGACCGCTACCAGTGGTATTGCATGAGCTTGGCCCAGCGAGGCTTCTGCGTGGTGAACTTCACGTATCGCCTCGCGCCGGAGTTCCAGTTCCTTGCGAGCATGGAGGATACCTGCGCGGTGTTCGCCTGGACGCTCGACCACGCTGCGGAGTACGGCGGTGACCCGGCCCATGTGTTTGCGGTGGGCGACTCGGCCGGCGCGCACATGCTCGGCCTGTTCTGCAACCTGTGCACCAACCCGGACTATGCGGCGCAGTTCTCCTTCGCGCCGCCGGCGGGCTTCGTGCCTGCGGCCGTGGCGCTCAACTGCGGAGCCTATGACATCGTGGTCAGCGATGACCCGCAGGACCTCACCTCTGGCCTCATGGAAAGCTACCTGCCCGAGGGGGGCAGCGAGCGTGAGCTGGACCTCGTAAGCGTGAGCCGTCATGTGACGGCCGCGTTCCCGCCTGCGTTCATCATGACCTGCGATGGCGAC
>CACXFF010000357.1 GCA_902766805.1 uncultured Coriobacteriaceae bacterium
CGCCACGCGCGAAAACGCGTGTTCCGTACCGGTGGCAGGCGAGCGACGCGGTACGCCAAGCGCTAAAAGCCATGTTCCGTACCGGTGCCGTGGTACGCAAAGCGCGAAAACGCGTGTTCCGTACCCCGACGGGTCGGCGGGGACGGTACGCCAAGCGCGAAAGGGCGTGTTCCGTACCGGTGCCGCGGTAAGCCTCGTGCGAAAAGCCATGTTCCGTACCGTTTGGTTTCCAGCGTGTCCGTGACGCCCGCCAAGGTCACGCCACTTCCTACAATGGACGCGTTCATCGTTGGACGGCGGGGCTGCGGCCCCGCGGGAGAGGACGGCGGGGCGCTGGTCCCGTATGGGTGTGGGATTGCGGCGTGCGTCAGGAGTTGGGGTCCACGGCGCGCTTCGGCCCCGTTAGACGGCGGGGCGCCGGTCCCGCGAGAGAGGACGGCGGGGCTGCGGCCCCGCGGGAGAGGAGTGCCGCCATGGCCAAACCGCGCGTGTACGTCGACGGGCAAAGCGGGACTACGGGCCTGCAGATCTTCGAGCGCATCGGCGCCCGCCCCGACCTCGAGTTGCTGCGCATCGACGAGGACAAACGCCACGACAGCGATGAGCGCCGTCGCTTCCTCAACGCCGCCGACGTAGTCTTCCTCTGCCTGCCCGACGACGCCGCGCGCGAAGCGGTCGCGCTCGTGGACAACCCCGACGTGCGTATCATCGATGCGTCGACTGCGCACCGCACCGCGCCCGACTGGACCTACGGCTTCCCCGAGCTGTCCGCCGACCAACGTGCCGCCATCGCCGCGAGCAAGCGCATCGCCAACCCGGGCTGCCACGCCACGGGCTTCATCTCCGTTACGGCGCCGCTCGTGCGCGCGGGGATCATTCCCGCCGACTACCCGCTGACCTGCTTCTCGTTGACGGGCTACTCTGGCGGAGGCAAGCGCATGATTGCGGACTACGAAGCCCCGGAGCGCGCGACGGCCCTCGACGCGCCGGGCATCTACGGCCTCACGCTCGCCCACAAGCACCTGCCCGAGATGCAGGCCGTGTGCGGCCTCACCCAAGCCCCCGTGTTCCTGCCGGTGGTCGATGACTATCGCCAGGGCATGGCCACGAGCATCATGCTCCACAACGAGTTTCTGGCTTCGGGCGCCACTGCGCACGAGATCCACGCCTGCTTGGCCGACCACTATGCGGGCCAACGTTTCGTGCAGGTGGCCCCGTGGGGCGAGCAGGGGAGCACGCTCTATGCCAACGAGCTTGCCGGCACCAATGAGCTGCGCATCGTCGTGTGCGGCAACGAACGCCAGACCACGGTCACCGCGCTCTTCGACAACCTCGGCAAAGGCGCGTCGGGCGCGGCCGTGCAGAACATGAACATCGCGCTCGGCCTGGACGAGGCCACGGGCCTCGCGTAAGAGCATTCCGCGTTTGATCGACCTTAGTACCCCGACCAGCCTGATGGCTGGCCGGGGTGTGCATTTCATCGCACTCGGGGGCAAGTTTTATGCATGCGGCGCTGCCAGAAAAGCGCCGAAGTAGGAAAAGGCCGCATTACGTCAACGAAATCACGTTTCAAAGCCATAATTTCCTTAAAGTAGGAAGATTTCTTGTGAGATCTCTCCACACGGGCGATATACCGTGCCCTGTACCTGCAGGTACAGGACCATGTATACGGCGCCTGTGGAGAAAGCGCAGCGAAAATCTTCCTACTTTAAGGAAAGTATGGCTTCCAAACGTTATTTCGTTGACGCAATTGCCCCAACTCCTACTTCCGTCAAAAAGTGGCAGCGGCATATGCATAAACCGGCGCCCAAGAACGCGGATCCTGCATACATGGCGGCAGTGCTGCCGGCGCATAGCTACTGGGCCCGTTCAGCTACTTGGGCTTTGACCCAAAGCGCCGTGTGAATGCCTTCGGAGTGCAATGATCGTGCGCGGAACTTTGCTGCAGCCAGTACTGGCCCCGCGCCTGTCTGGTGTCGTCCACCGTTGACCTAGAGCTGCGCGGATATGCCCCTCTGACCTTCATATACTCGTACTGTGCCCCCTCATGGGCATATCCAGGGAAAGGAAAAGAAGGAGGAACTATGGCATTTCCGAAGGGCTTTTTGTGGGGTGGCGCGACCGCGGCCAACCAGTACGAAGGCGCGTGGAACGTTGATGGCAAGGGCGCGAGCATCGACGACCACATCCGCGGCGGAGACGGCATCCACGGCATCCCGCGTCAGATCGACGCCGAGTGGGATCCCAACGCGCTGTACCCCAGCTGGGAAGCGACCGACTTCTACCACCACTACGAGGAAGACATCGCGCTTTTTGCCGAGATGGGCTGGAACGTCTTCCGCATGTCCATCAACTGGTCCCGCATCTTCGCCGAGGGTGACGGCGAACCGCTCGAGGCGGGCCTGGCGTTTTACGACAAGGTCTTTGACTGCTGCGTGCAGCATGGCATCCAGCCGCTCGTGACCCTATCGCACTATGAGCTGCCCTACAGCCTGGTCGAGCGCTACAACGGTTGGGCGAGCCGCGAGCTCATCGACATCTTCTTCAACTACGCCAAGACCGTCATCGACCGTTATCACGACCGCGTGAAGTACTGGCTGACCTTCAACGAGAACAACCTCGGTTGGTCGGACATGGGCACGATGCTCTCCACCAGCATGCTGCAGGGCTTCACCGGCACCCAGGCCGAGATCAAGACCGACGTTCAGGATCGTGTCAACGCGCTGCACTACCAGTTCGTGGCCGCCGCCAAGACCATCAAGTACGTCCACGAGAACTACCCCGACGTGAAGATGGGCAACATGGACTGCTTCATCCTCACTTACCCGCTGACCTGCGACCCGGCCGACGAGCTGGAGAACCAGAAGAACATGCGCATGTCCAACTGGTACGCCTCCGACGTGCAGGCTCGCGGCAAGTATCCGCGCTATGCCAAGGCTCTGTGGAAGGAGTGGGGCGCCACGCCGGACATCCAGCCGGGTGACGAGGAACTGCTGGCTGAGGGCAAGATCGACTTCTACAGCTTCTCCTATTACATGTCCAACACCGTGACCACGCACGCCGACGCCGAGACCACGGCGGGCAACATGTCCCTGGGCGGCAAGAACCCGTACCTGGAAGCGACCGACTGGGGTTGGCAGATTGACCCGCAGGGCCTGCGTTATGCGCTGAACGAGATTTATGACCGCTACGAGATCCCGCTGATGGTCGTCGAGAACGGTATGGGCGCGTTCGACGAGGTCGTCGTCGAGGATGGCGTGGAGCGCATCCATGACCCGTATCGCATCGACTATCTGCGCGCTCATGTGATCGACATGGGCAAGGCCATCGATGACGGCGTTGACCTCATCGGCTACACCTGGTGGGGCCCCATCGACGTCGTGTCTGCCGGCACCGGC
>CACXFF010000358.1 GCA_902766805.1 uncultured Coriobacteriaceae bacterium
CATGTCCCACTGTTCGTCGGCCAAAAGCAGCAGGTCGCGATAGGCAAGCTTGTCGGCATCGGCCACGCGCTCGATGTGCATGGGCGCCCCTTTCTGGTCGGGTCGAGCTGGTTGGGAGGGTCGGGCTGGTTGGGAGGATAGGGCTGGTTGGGAGGATCGGGCTGGTCGTGCAGCTTGGGCAGCCTTCCAGTGCCCCTGTATCGTACCCGAAGCCTCTTTGGTACCAAAAAGACGTGGTCTCTCAGGTACCAAAGAGGACGCAGGAACCTAGGCCCGCCGGGTACCGCAGTTGCCCGGGTAGACGTGGGCCAAGTGCCGCCGCGCGACGTCCATGAGGTCGTAGACCTGCGCCACCGGCGTCGGGCCGCGGTCGGTCATGCGCCACGCGGGGAAGAAGCGCGTCACGTGCAGCACGAGCTGCGGGTCCACGTCAGCGAGCCACGCAGCGAGCTCGTCCATCTCGGATGCGCTGTCGTTCACGCCCGGCACCACGAGCGTCGTGACCTCCACGTGACAGCCTGGTTCGGCCGCCAAGCGCCGTATCGTCTCCTGCACGCAAGCGAGGTCGCCCCCGAGCGCGCGATAGGTCTCGGGCCGGATGGACTTGAGGTCGATGTTGGCCGCGTCGATCAGCGGCGCCACCTCGTCCACGACCTGCGCACGCACGCAGCCCGCCGACACGAGCACGTTGGCCAAGCCCTCGGCATGCACCATGCGCGCCGTGTCACGCACGTACTCCCAGCTCACCAGCGGTTCGTTGTACGTGTAGGCCACGCCCACCATCGCCGCATCCTCCGCGTGGAGTGCCCCCGCGATGGCCGCGAGCTTGGCAGGCGAGAGCACACGCCAACCGACGTCGTCCTCCCCCGCTTGCGAGATGCTGTGGTTCTGGCACCACGCACAGCGCAGGTTACAGCCGTAGCCACCCAACGAGAGCACACGCGTCCCCGGGCGCCAGCGCGCCAACGGCTTCTTTTCCACTGGGTCCACGGCAAGCGACGTCACGCGCCCGTAGCCCAATCCCACCACCGCGCCGTCTACGTTGCCACGCGCGCGGCAGGCGCCGACCTTTCCAGGCGTCAAGACGCAGCCGCGCGGGCAGACCTCACACGTCACGCTGCTCATAGATGCCTCACGACCTCGAAGCGCTCGAGCCGATACGCGTCGCCGAACAGGTCGATCCCGCCCTTGCGCGCCGCGATTTCGACCTGCTCCTCCACCGTGTCCACGCCGTCCAAGTCGGGCAGCAGCAAGCCACGTCGACCGTCGGCGCAGCTCACGATCACGCCGTAGCGCCGCGGGTCGAGCTCGTCGATCCCCGCGACCAGTTCGGGCTCGCCGAGCACGTCAACGTCGTAGACAAGGTCGCCCAGCTCATCCGGGCGCACGGGGTCGAAACGCGGGTCGCGCGCTGCGGCGGAGATGGCGTTGGCACAGATCTCCTCTGCCAGACTCGGCCAGGTAGGCGCGATGGTTCCGATGCAGCCGCGCAGCGCGCCGTCCACCTTGAGCGACACGAAGCAGCCCGCACGGCGCCCCGTAAGCTCGGCAGGCAGGCCCGGCGGCGGCGAGATGCGCGTGCCGTCGCGCACGTAGGCTTCCAACGACGCGCGTGCCAGGCGCACATACGCGTCCTCCGCAGCGTGGCGTTGGGCCAAATCCCGTGCGCGGCGCTGCTCGTAGGCAGCCAAGCGGTCGCAACTGGGGTCGGATGCTTCGGCGCCCGTCGGGTACAGGCAGGCCACGCCATAGCCCACGCCAAAGGGGCCCTCGTGGGAGAGCAGTTCGGCGCGCAACGGCGTACGGTCAAAAGCGCCCGCCATCATCTGGAAGCTGCGCAGCCCGCACTCGGCGGCACGTTCGGCGAGAGACGGATCGCAGGCCAACAGCTCCACCAGGTCGGCACGGGCGAGCGCGTCACAGACCCACTCGTCGAAGCGCGGCCCCTCCGGCGCGTAACCGTACGGGCCGTCTGGCGTGAGCTTGTGCGACAGGTCGCCCGACGCGATCCACACGATGCGCCGCCCCAGCTCGCGCCCGACCTGTGCGACGGCGCTACCCAGCCGATAGTGCTCGCCTGGCGCGAAGCCCGAGAGCCCGATGCGCACGAGCTCGAAGTCACGGTACTGCTCCTGCACGAAATGCAGCGGAATCATCGTGCCGTGGTCGAGCTCCGGTTCGCGCTCGCCCAAAGTCCCCGCCTCGATGCCCTGAGCCGCGCACGCGCGTTCGAGCGCCGCGACGAACTCGGTGTCATACGTGGCCTGGTAGGCAGCTTGCGGCGCGCCGAAACGCCGGAAATCACCGCGTGCCGACGCACCGGGACTCACGTGGAAGTAGTCGCGATAGAGCGTGGCGTGCGGCGACGAGATCACGATGGTGTCGGGCGCCAGCTCGGCAATCTCGCGCGCGACGCGTTCGTAGGCGTCGACGGTGGCTTGGATGCCTGCCTCCCGGCCGCGGCCGACCGCGGGGACGATGAGAGGCGGATGGGGCACGACAAACGCAGCAAGCACGGGCATGGCAACTCCTCCCAACGCGACTTCGACTCATGGCGCGTCATTACGTATACGTGGTGCGTCCTGCCTGCCAGCATAGCCCGCGCCACGCGCCACGTACCTCATCCAATGGGCCAACGGGCCCCTCCACCGGGCAGTTCACCCGCTTGTTACCCCAGAGCCGAAGGCTTCCCGGTAACACGTGCGGGTCACAGCGGACGTTGGGGCACGCGACGTACGGGCCGCTCCTGGCGTGTGTCACCCGACACGGTCGCCAGCGCGCGTTCGTAGCGCGTGAACTCATCTATCACATCCTTGGCCACATAGAGGCCGCTCTTACGGTTCTTCGAGCTTTGGTAGAGCACGCCC
>CACXFF010000359.1 GCA_902766805.1 uncultured Coriobacteriaceae bacterium
CCGAGCGCTCGGTCCAGATGATGGAGTAGCGCCTTGCGCGGGCGGCCACCCTATGGCGCTGGGTGGCCGCCCGCGTCTGAGTGGTTGGTACATTGCTCTGTACGACACGTCTGCCACCCTCAAGTTGAGGTTGAGGGTTGTGGCGCCCGTTGGGGGGCCGTACGCCCGCCCACCGTTTGGCACTTGTCCGAATGAGAGCCTTGGGGTGAGAATGTCCCTTAATATGCCTCGCGTGCGAGGCTTCGTCCCTGCGCTCGCGCGGGCGCTCCGTCCGCTCCATGAGCGGATGGTCACACGAGGGGGTTCGCATGCATCACCCGAACAAGATTGTACGTTCCGCCCTGTCCGCCTTGCTCGCCCTGTCCATGGGCGTGTCCCTGGTGCGCGCTCCACAGCCGGCGCTGGCGGACGACGGTCTCACACAGCCCGGCGGCCTCACGCCAGACGGCGTGCCCGAATGGGCGGTTGATGACGGACGGCGCCTCGACGCCGACAAGCCTGCCCCCGCCGCCGCGCTCCAGTCCCACTTCGACCTGCGGGACCTGGGCCTCGTCACTCCCGTGAAGTCCCAGAACCCCTGGAGCTCCTGCTGGGCCTTTGGCGGCATCTCGGCGGCGGAGATCTCCATCCTCACTGCGTTGGGGACCACCTACAAGGACTATCCGCTCGATCTCTCCGAGCGTCACCTCATCTATTTCGCCTTGCATCCGGTGACGAAGTCCGACTCGCCGTCCCAGGCGGGCGAGGGCCTGCACACCTTCGACGACTCTCCCAACGCTGCCTTTGGTGCCGGCGGCATCCCTGCGCTCATCACCACTCTGTTCGGCCAAGGCGTCGGCCCGGTAGAGGAGATGCTGTTCCCGTACCACGGGGCGAATGGCCTTACCTCCTTGGAGTACTTCGACAGCCTGGGCGACGAGGAGCTCGAGGCGTTCGTCAAGGCGGAGCTTGGTCCCACGGTGCAGCTGATGGGCATGACCTATGAGGAGTTCATCGCCTATGTCGCCTCCCAGAATGGCATGACGGAGCAGGAGGTCTTCGAATCCTTCAAGGCACGGATCCGCGCCACCTACGAGAGCTCCAACAGCTACGCCAAGGCCGACGACTGGTCCATCCCCGACGACAACGAGGACGGAAGGTCGAACCGGCTGCTCTCTCAGGGCATGACGCTCAAAGACGGCAACATCCTGCCCGAATACTGGAACGCCGACAGGACGGCCGTCAACCAGGAGAGCGAGCAGGCCATCAAGAAGGAGCTGGCCAGCGGCCTGGGCGTGTCCATCATGTTCGCAGCCGATCAGACGGGCACCTACACGGTGTCGAACGTCGACGAGGCGGGCAGAAGCATCGGCAACAGCTACAACCAGTGCTGCGACGACGCGACCCGCCCCCCGAACCACGGCGTGTGCCTGGTGGGCTGGGACGACGGCTATCCCGCGGAGAGCTTCAGCCCCGATCATCGCCCGCCTGCCAACGGCGCGTGGATCGTGAAGAACAGCTGGGGCTCCACCACCGACGCTGCCCCAGACGACCTGGGCAACGTCATGGGCAAGCGCGCCTACGGCATCCGCAACGCCGAGGGGGAGTACACGGGCTACTTCTACCTCTCGTATTACGACAAGACCATCATGCAGCCCGAGACGATGGAATTCTCGTCGACGCTGAACGACAGCGGAGCCCTCTACGTGCTGAGCTATGACTATCTGCCGGACCAAAATGGCTTCTACGTGATCCCGGCCACGCAGGACGTCCTGAGCACCGCCAACGTGTTTGCCACGATGGACGCCATCAAGGTCAACGACGTCTCCGTGCGCGTCCCGAGCGCGGGCACGACCACGACCATCGCCATCTACCAGCTCAACGAGGACTCGCAAGACCCCGCTGACGGCGAGCTGCTGTACCGCGGGACGCACGAGTTCGAGTATGCGGGCATCCATCGCGTCAAGCTCCCCGAGCCCGTGAAGGTGAAGGCCGGCTCGTTCATCTCTATCGTCACGACGTCATCGACGGTGGACGACGGCGGCACGCGCCTGTACGGCGCCTCGGCCTGCCGGGGCGCGTCGAAGGAGAAGATTGAGGAGTACATCGCCCAGACGGGTGCCAAGTTGACCAGCTACGCCGTGTCTGTCGTGAACCCGGGGGAGAGCTACCTGTACCGGGACGGCGAGTGGCGGGACTGGTCCGAATACCTCGCGACGGCGACAGACACCGAAGGCGTGGTCGTGGACAACTTCTCCATCAAGGTGTTCGCGGAACCGGACTCGGGCGAGGCGCGGGACGGATGGGAGCTGGCCGCCGACGGCTGCTGGACCTACCGCTTGGGCGGCGAGCTTGTGCGCTCCGCCTGGACCTCCGTGGACGGGGAGTGGTACTACCTCGATGCCGACGCCCGCATGGTCTCGGGTTGGGTCAAAGACGCCGGTAGCTGGTACTACCTGAACGAGAGGCACGACGGGGCCTTCGGCGCGATGCAGACCGGCTGGGTGCGCAGCGACGGCCGTTGGTACTACCTGAACCCGGCGAGCGGAGGCCCCCAGGGCGCGATGGTGACCGGTTGGCTGCTGGTGGACGGCAAGTGGTACTACCTGTATCCGCAGGTCGGAGCGCCGCAGGGCAGCCTGGCCGTCGACACCAGCATCGATGGCTGGAGGGTCGGCCCGGACGGGGCCTGGGTCGCCTAGCGTGGGGCCGCGCCCCCCGATCCTGGCTTGGGGGCGGCACGGCCCTCTCCAGGACAGGCCTGTCAGCCTCAGGTGCAGGTTGGAAGTGGCAGCTGTCTTGGAGGGGCTGTGCCGTGCCGTGCAGAGGCTGTGGCAATTTGGGTTGAACATTTGACGTGCGCAAGCTCAGGTAATACCATACGTGTTTGCGTGTTTACTTTCGGCGGCACCTTCTACGCATACCACTCGCCGCCACGTCTGGAGGAGTTTTACGTTGGCAGTCAAGATTCGCCTGGCCCGTCACGGCGCCAAGAAGCACCCGTTCTACCGCGTCGTCGTCGCTGACAGCCGCATGCCGCGCGACGGTCGTTACATCGAGCTCGTGGGTCGCTACAACCCCATGAGCACGCCCAAGCTCATCGACATCGACCTCGAGCGTGTCGACGAGTGGATCGGCAAGGGTGCCCAGCCCACCGACTCCGTTGCCAAGCTCATCGACATCGTGCGCAACGGCAACGAGCCCGCGCCCGAGAAGAAGGCCAAGAAGTCCAAGAAGCAGATCGCCCGTGAGGCCGCTGCTGCCGAGGACGCGGAGTAACACATGGCAGACCAGGTCGCTTCTCAGGCCGAAGGCCAGGAGCTTCCGTCCGACCGCGTCGCTGACCTCGTGGAGGTCATCGTCTGTGGTCTGGTGGACGATCCCGATGCCGTGTCGCTGGACGTCACCGATGACGCCAACGGTGCGCTGATCGAGATTGGTTGCGCCGAAGCCGATACCGGCAAGGTCATCGGTCGCCGTGGCCGTACCATCCACGCCATCCGCACCGTCGCGCGCGCCCTCGGGCAGCGCGTGGGCACGCAGGTGCAAGTGGAGGTTCTGGACTAGGTGGCGCGCGATGAATACCTCGTCATAGCGCGTGTCGCAAAGGCACATGGTAAGAGGGGGGAGGTCGTGACGGTCCCCGTCAACGGCCTTCCCCCTCTTTTGCATGCCGACATGCGCGTCGCCCTCGTGCCTCCGCAGCTCGAGCGTGACCGTTTCCACACGGTGCTCGACGCGAGCGAGGGGGACGCTGGCCAGCTGGTGGCGCTCTCGGGCAGTCGCTCCATGACCGACGCCGAGTCCCTCGTGGGCAGCTACGTGCTTGCGCTGATGGACGAACTGCCCGAACAGGTGGAGCTCATGGACGACTCGTGGCTCGAGGGCCGCGAGGTTGTCGACGAGACACGCGGCAGCCTCGGCCACATTGTCGAGGTCCTGCGCGGACCCGCCAACGACGCCTGGGTCATCCAGGGGCCCGAGGGAGAGGTCATCATCCCGGTCGTGGATCACCTGTTGGTGGACGTGCCCGACGAGGGCCCCATCTTGGTCAGCGCCCGGCCCGAGGACATGGTGCGAGGCTAGCGGACCCGTCCGCACGACGCCGCCCGAGGAGGTGCGCATGCTGACCATAGAGACGCTGTCGGTCTTTCCGCAGGTGTTCGCGCCCTACTGCGACGCCTCCATCTTGGGCCGCGCGCAGAAGGCGGGCATCTGGGAACTCAAGTGCCACGACCTGCGCAGCTGGACGCACGACCGCCATCATACGGTGGACGACGCGCCGTTTGGCGGCGGCCAGGGCATGCTCATGAAGCCTGCGCCCTTCTTCGAGGCGCTCGCCGACATCGGCAGCAGCGGCCCTGCGCCGCACGTGGTGTTCTTCACGCCTGCGGGCACGCCCTTCACGCAGCGCGTCGCCGAGCGTCTGGCGGGCATGGAGCGCATCGTCTTTGTCTGCGGACGCTACGAGGGCATGGACGAGCGCGTGTACGAGCTGGCCGACGAGTGCCTGAGCCTGGGTGACTACGTGCTCACGGGCGGCGAGCTCGCGGCAATGGTGGTCACCGACGCCGTCGTGCGCCTGCTGCCGGGGGCGCTGGGGGACAGCCTGAGCGCGGTGGACGAGTCCTTCTCGTCGGCCGGCCTGCTCGAGTACGCCCAATACACGCGCCCCGCGGACTACGAAGGCCGCACGGTGCCCGAGGTCCTGCTGTCGGGCGACCATGCCAAAGTGGATGCCTGGCGCCGCCGCGACGCCATCCGGCGCACGGCGCTGTTGCGCCCTGACCTGCTTCAGACAGCCGACCTGACCGAGCAGGAGCGGGCCTATGCCGAAGAGCTGCGCGAGGCAGCGCGACAAGCCCAGCACGAAGAGGAGAGCTAGAGATGGACGAACAGAGCACGCCCGAAGTCATGGACGGCCCCGAGGAGGAGCCCCAGGGATCGGTCGGGAGATGGGTGCTGGAATGGGTCGTGATCATCGCCTTGGCGTTCGGCCTGGCGTTCCTGTTCAACACCTTCGTGGCCGGCTACTACATCGTGCCCACGGGCTCCATGCTGGAGACCATCCAGCTCGACGACCGCCTGGTGGGCGAGAAGGTGAGCTATCGCTTCCGTGAGCCCGCGCGGGGCGACATCGTCACCTTCATCGACCCGCGCGACGGCACCACGCTGCTCTGCAAGCGCGTGATCGCCACCGGCGGGCAGACGCTGGACCTGCGCGACGGCACGGTCTACGTGGACGGGCAGGCGCTGGACGAGCCCTATACCGGGGGCAAGCCCTCCAACCCGTTGTCCGACTACGCGAGCATCCTGCCCGGCCCCATCACCTATCCCTACCAGGTGCCCGAGGGCTACCTGTGGGTCATGGGCGACAACCGCACCAACTCCAAGGACTCGCGCTACTTCGGCGCGGTCCCACGTGAAAACATCGTTGCGCGTGGCCTGTTCGTGTACTGGCCGCTCAGCAACATCAAGATACTCTAAGCGTTTGATACCGACTCGACAGATCGGAGAGACATGGCAGACGTACTGACCTTCCAGGACATGATCCTGGCGCTCACCAAGTACTGGGCTGACCAGGGCTGCACCGTCATGCAGCCTTACGACAGCGAGGTGGGCGCGGGCACCTTCCACACCGCCACCACGCTGCGCTCGCTCGGCCCCGCCGCCTGGCGCACCTGCTACCCGCAGCCCTGCCGCCGCCCCGCCGACGGCCGCTATGGCGAGAACCCCAACCGCATGCAGCACTACTACCAGTTCCAGGTCATCGTCAAGCCGTGCCCGGCCGACAGCCAGGACCTGTACCTGGGCTCGCTCTCGGCCATCGGCCTGGACCCCGCCCTGCACGACGTGCGCTTCGTCGAAGACGACTGGGAGAGCCCCACGCTGGGCGCCTGGGGCCTGGGCTGGGAGGTCTGGCTGGACGGCATGGAGGTCACGCAGTACACCTACTTCCAGCAGGTCGGCGGCATCGAGGTC
>CACXFF010000360.1 GCA_902766805.1 uncultured Coriobacteriaceae bacterium
CCAGTTAGCTGCACCCAAACGGCAGAAGTGACGTTTGCGTACCCGGTTGGCTGCAGCCAAACGGCCAAAGTGACGTTTGCGTACCCGCCAGGCCGCGCCCAAACGGCAGGAGGGCGCGTTTGGCTAGCCCGCAAAGCCCTCCCGCGCCAAGTCCAGAATCCGCGCGCACGCGATCGAATCCGCCAAGCTCATGACTGGCGACTCGACCACCCCGCCTTCCACCAGCCCCACGAAGTGCTCGATCTCCCCAAAGAAGTCGTCCACGCGGTATGCGACGTCGAGCACGCGCTCCTCCTGCCCGTCCACCAGCAGCGTTGCGCGCTGCGGCCGGTGCAGGTCCTCGACCACGATGCGCCCGCGCGTGCCCACCAACGTTGCCCTCCGCCCCTGCGCCCGGTCGAACGCGCATTCCAGGCGCGCCGACACGTCGCCGCAGCTATAGCGTGCGTCCACGTACACGTCGATGCCGTTGACCAGTTCGGCGTGCGCATCCACGAGCTGCGCGGGCTCAGGTGCGAGCGCGGCTATCCAGCTCGCGCAATAGGTGCCGCAGTCCAGCAGCACGCCAGCGCCCGGCCCAGGCGTCATGTGGTAGGAGCCGGAATCGGCCACGGCGCCTAACATGTCGTTGCACAGCGTCGCCTCGATGTGCCGCAGGTCCCCGATCTGCTCCAGCGTCTCCATGACCCGTGGGTAGAGCGCGACGAAACGCGGCTTCATCGCCTCCATGAAGAGCTGGCCCCGCGACCGCGCCGCGTCGGCGACCTCTGCCATCTCTGTGGCGTTGAGCATCGCGGGCTTCTCGCAGAGCACGGATTTGCCGGCGTCGAGCGCGCGCAACGCCCAGCCGTGGTGGAGCTGGTGGGGGAGGGCGAGGTAGATCGCATCGACCTCGGTGTCGGCCAACAGGTCGTCGTGGCTACCGTATGCGCGGGCATCCGTCGCGCTGGGCGCGCCCGCGAGGAAGGCGGCGGCCTTTTCGGCGCTGCGACAGCTTGCGGCCACCAGGCGAGCGCGTGGTTCGTGCGCGAGGCTTGCAGCGAAACGTTGCGCGATGTTGCCCGCTCCCAAGATGCCAAACCGTACCATGTGAACCTCCCTGCGTACGTCGGTTGCGCGCCGTCTGCCGAAGCCAACAAGGCAGGCCCCAGGTTGCCGGGTACGCGGCCACGCCAAGTCAGAGCTGCCTGGTCTTGGTCGACTCTCTGGGCGCGCTCGCGGGTTGCTGGGCGCTGCTGGGCTATCGGGCGCCCTGAACATTGTATCCTGTTAATCATCTGTTTTGGATTTGGCGCGAGGAGAGGGCAGATGGCAGAGGCGACGCACACCCAGACGTACGTGACTCCCGAGGAAGCCATGGGCGTCGCTCTGGATGCCGACGGGTTGTTCCCGGTGGCATTCGCTGTCTTGCATCTCGAGTTCGACGAGGGTCGCGACGTTGTGGCTGACGCGCGCTATGTCTATGCCAGTAGGCAATACTGCCGCATCATCAGCCGCGATTTCGAGGGTGTGCCAGGGCGCTCCTGCCGCGAGGTCGAGGCAGGCGACGTGGACGCGTGGCTGCAGGACTGTCGCAAGGTGGTCCTCACAGGCGAAACCGTACGTGGGTTCGGCTACGACGACCTCGTGCGCGACTGGATCTGCTACAGCATCTCCCCCTCGGCGCAGGAAGACTGCTGCGTGTACAGCGTCATGCCCCTGCCTATCGACGAGCAGCGCGGCATGCAGCTCATGTCTTCGGCCTATGCACGCACCACGAGCTTCATCTCTGACATGTTGAGCTCCCTGTCTGCCGAACAGGACTATGAGGCGGCCATGAACGGCATGCTCCAGATGATGTCCACGATCATCCACGCGGACCGGCTGAGCGTGTTCGAGTGCGTCGGCAACGAGACCAAAACGAGCTTCGAACTCTGTGCCCCGGGTGTGGAGCCGCAGCTAGGGACGGTGTTTGGCCTGCCGACCAACATCTTGAGCTACTGGTTCCACAACCTGCTGCAGGACAATGTCATGATGGTGCCCGACATCACCGTTATCCAACGCATGAGCCCGGCGCTCTACGGGTGGTGCGTGGACAGCGACGTGCAGAGCCTCATGGCGGCGCCCTTCTTCAACGACGGGCAGATCGTGGGCTTCTTCGGCGCCTACAACTACCAGATAGACGAGACGATCGACCTGAACCGGCTCTTTGGCGCGGTGGCCACCTTCATCGCCGCACGCATCGAGAACCGCCA
>CACXFF010000361.1 GCA_902766805.1 uncultured Coriobacteriaceae bacterium
GCCGTCGTACACGGCGTTGGCGACGTCGGTGACCTCGGCGCGTGTGGGACGCGGGTTGTGCGTCATGGAGTCGAGCATCTGCGTGGCAGTGATGACCGGCTTGTAGGCCAGGTTGCACTTGCGGATGATCTCCTTTTGGATGTGGGGCACCTCGGCCTCGGGCATCTCCACGCCCAGGTCGCCACGGGCCACCATGATGCCGTCGGAGACCTGCAGGATCTCGTCGAAGTTGCGCACGCCCTGGGCGCTCTCGATCTTGGAGAAGATCTGCACGTCGGGCGAGCCACAGGCCTCGCAGATCTCGCGAATCTCGGTCACGGCGCCTGCATCACGCACAAAGGAGGCGGCGACGGCGTCGATGCCCAGCTCGCAGCCGAACATGATGTCGGCGCGGTCCTGTTCGGTGACGGCGGGCAGGCCCACGTTGATGTCGGGCAGGTTCACGCCCTTCTTCTCGCCCAGCATGCCGCCGTTCTGAATCTCGCACAGGATGTCGTTGCCGTCGATGTCGAGCACCGTGAGGCCGATGAGGCCGTCGTCGATGAGGATCGTCGAGCCCACGCTCAGCTCGGACGGCAGGTTGGCGTAGTCCAGGCAGAAGCGCTCGGCGTTGCCCACGCACTCGTCAGTCGTGATGGTCGTGCGGGCGCCTGCGACGAGCTCCACGGGCTGGCCGCCCTCGAGCAGGCCCGTGCGAATCTCGGGGCCCTTGGTGTCGAGCAGGATGGCCACGGGGGTGTTGAGTTCTTCGGAAAGCCTGCGCACGCGGTCGATGTTGTTGCGGTGGTACTCATGCGAGCCATGGGAGAAATTGAAGCGGGCCACGTTCATGCCGTGCAGGATGAGCTGGCGCAGCACCTCGTCGTCCTCGTTAGCGGGTCCCATGGTGCAGACGATCTTGGTTCTCTTTTCCATTGCGAAGAAGCTCCTTGCTCTTCTGGGGCGCTGCCCCCTTGGCAGCGCGTTTTTTCTCATGCGCTTGTAGGTTGTCAGGAATTATATCGCTCTGGTTATGCAAAAAGACGGAGAAGATATCCAAAGCATCTGGATATTCATGCGTGCTCCACAAAGATGCCGCGCTCGTCCCGACGGCAGGCCAACGGCTAGAAAAAACGGGGACGCCCTCTCGGACGTCCCCGTGTGCAGTCGTGCAGTCCCAGGGACCTTACTTCTCGGGCGCGGTGACCACGGAGCGCGCGACGAAGTCGGTGCCGTTGGCGTAGGCCGTGGCGTTCTCCAGGGTGACGCGAGCGATCTCGCCGAGGGCCTCTTCGGTGAAGAAGGCCTGGTGAGAGGTCACGACGACGTTCGGGAAGGAGGTGAGACGCGCGGTGACGGTCTCATAGACCTCGCCGGAGCGGTTCTTGTAGACGTTCTCGTTCTCTTCCTCGTACACGTCGATGCCGGCCGCGCCGATCTTGCCGGAGACGATGCCGCGGATGAGCGCCTCGGTGTCCACCAGGCCGCCGCGGCCGGTGTTCACGAAGATCACGCCGTCCTTCATCTTGCCGATCGCCTTGTCGTTGATCATGTGGCGGCTCTCCTCGTTGAGGAACGCGTGCAGCGAGATGAAGTCGGCCTGGGCGTACAGGCTGTTGTAGTCAACCTTGCCGTCCTTGACCTTGACGTACTCGTCCACGACGCCCTCGTCCACGAGCGCCTGGTTGGGGAAGAGGTCCGCGCCGATGACCTTCATGCCGAAGCCCTTGCAGATGCGGCACAGGGCGGCGCCGATGCGGCCGGTGCCCACGATGCCGGCGGTCTTGCCGTGCAGGGTGATGCCCACGAGGTTGTTGAGGTCGAAGTTGTTCTCGCGGACGCGGTTGTAGCCCTTGACCACGCGGCGGTTGGCGGCCAGACCCAGCGCCATGGCGTGCTCGGCGATGGCCTCGGGGCTGTAGGCCGGAACGTTGGTGACGGTCATGCCCAGGCTCTTGGCGTAGGCGATGTTCACGGCGTCGAAGCCCGCGCAGCGCATGAGGATGAGCTTCACGCCGTTGCCCGCCAGGATGTCGAGCGCCATGGCGTTGACGTTGGCGTTCACAAAGGCGCAGACGGCGTCATAGCCATTGGCCAGGATGGCGGTACGCCACGTGAGGTTCGTCTTGGTGAACTCAACCTCGACGTCCGGATAGTCGTCCATGACCTTCTCGAACGATTCGCGATCGTAGTCCCTGGTGCCATAAAAAAGGATCTTCATGGGTGCCTCCTGCTCCCGTGTCGTGTGCGTGACCGTCTGGCCGCGCCTTACGTACGTGGGTCATTCTAGGCTACGCACGAGAACGGTTCCATGTCGCATGAGGTGGGCGGCTCTCGCTTTCGGCCAGTGTGCAAGTTCGCTACTATAGGGTTCGTTCTACACGCGTGCCCTGCACGACAATCTGCGGAGGACCCTTGCCCCTCCTGGGGAATTATGACGGGCTTCGAGCTGGGCACTTCTTTACAGGAGGGGATAGATGAAGGAATACCTATCTGAGTCGTCAGCCGTGCTCTCAGAGCAGGGGAGCGACGAGCACACGGGCATTACGACCCTCGAGGCCAAGAATCGCCTCGAGAAATACGGGCCCAACAAGCTGGCCGAAGGCGAGAAGACCCCGCTTTGGAAGCGCTTCTTCAGCCAGATGGCCGACCCGATGATCATCATGCTGATCGTGGCCGCCGCCATCAGCGCCGGCGTGGGCGTGGCGGACGGCAGTGGCGACTTCTCCGACGTGATCATCATCCTGTTCGTCGTCATCGTGAACGCCGTGCTCGGCGTGGTGCAGGAGTCCAAGGCCGAGGAGGCCCTCGCGGCCCTGCAGGAGATGGCGGCTGCCACCAGCAAGGTGATTCGCGACGGGCACCCGTGCCAGGTGCCGTCGGCCGAGGTCGTCCCTGGCGACATCGTGGTGCTCGAGGCGGGCGACGCCGTGCCGGCCGACTGCCGCATCCTGGAGAGCGCCAGCATGAAGATCGAGGAGGCGGCGCTCACCGGCGAGTCCGTGCCTGCCAACAAGATCGCAGGGGTGCTCAAGCCCGCCGAGAACGGCGACGTGCCCCTGGGCGACCGCAAGAACATGTGCTACATGGGTTCCACCGTGGTGTA
>CACXFF010000362.1 GCA_902766805.1 uncultured Coriobacteriaceae bacterium
AATGGCACGCACTCGTGTGGCCGCCGCATGTGTGCTTGGTCTCGGCCTTTGGGCGGGGCTGGCTGCGCTGCCGGCCTCCGCGCAGGCGAGCTCGGACGTGGTCACGGTCTATGACGACGGCCTCGTCTATGCGGGCGGCTTCTACGACATCGAGGTCAAGCCGGTCGGCTTCACGCCCGTGGACATCGTCTGGCGCGCCAAGCTGGCCACGTCGTCCAACACCTACAAGGCCGATCTCGAGGACTACGCGGAGAGCCCCGACTACTGGGCGCACGGCACCAAGACCCTGCACCTGCGCTGGGGCACCGTGTGCGACGAGTGGCTCCAGAACGGCAGCGATGACGAAGACTTCGGGCTCCTCAGGATGGAGTGCATGCTCAAGGACGAGAAGGGCAAGTGGCACGACTCAGAGGACTTCATGATCCGCGTGCGCAGCCTCTCGGCCTTCCGCACGCGCCTGGAGGGCGACGGGGGAGTAGAGCTTACGTCTGTGACGCCTGCGTCTACGGGTGCCCTCACCAAGCTGGAGATGACGTTGGGCGAGAGCCTCGAGTTCACGTCGTCCGCGCCCGAGCTCCCCGGCTGGGTCGCCGCGAGCGAGCCGCGCTGGGAGGCGTATTACGACGTGCTGCAGGGCGGCAAGACAGTGGCGGAGGGCTTCTCGCGCCACGAAGGCGGCAGCCTCAGCTTCCACCCCACGGAGGCGGGGGAGTACCTGGTGGCGCCCGTGTACGACCTGTACCTGGGCAACGTCACGTACTCGGGCGTGAGCGCCTCCCAGCACTATTACGTGAGCGTGAAGGAGCCCGCCGCCCCTCCCAAGCCGCTGGTCGACGTCAGCAGCTTGGCCGGCACGGTCATACGCTTCGGCGATGGCTATGACGGCACGCCCGGAGCCGACGAGCCCATCCCCGCCACCCAGGTGATCCCCACCACCGCCACGAGCGCCAAGGCGACGCTCAACGGCTACTGGCAGGTCCATGGGCCTGGCGGATGGAAGCAAGCGTCCGAGGTCTTCGAGGCGGGCAAGGACTATCGCTTCGTGATCGAGGCGCTGCCCAAGGGCGACACGGTCTTCCTGCCCGACACGCGCCTCCTCGACGTCACCAAGCTCCTCAGCTGCAACATCTACCTGAATGGCAGCTGGCAGAACGGACAGACCTTCTATCCCTCAGGCGGATCGCTGCCCACGCGTCTCGTCTTCGAGATCACGCGGGCTTCGGTGCCCAATCCGCCGGCCCCGGCCGGCCCTGGCGCCGACGACTTCGACCTGCAGCCCGTGGATGACCCCGACCCGAGCGAGGAGCCCGGCGGCCTCACGGGCTGGGAGGAGTATCCGGAGGGCTGGTGCTACTTCGAGGGTGGCACGCGCGTGGAGAGCGCCTGGCGCTACCTGGGCGGCGCCTGGTACTGGTTCGGGGCCGACGGCCTCATGGCGACCGGTTGGCTGCCGGTGGGAGACGCCTGGTACTGGCTGGGCGACGACGGCCAGATGGCGACCGGCTGGCAGCTCATTGGCGGCAGCTGGTACTGGTTCGAGGACAGTGGTCGGATGGCCACGGGCTGGCAGCACATCGGGGGCGTTTGGTACTGGTTCGAGCCGTCTGGGGTCATGGCGACCGGCTGGCAGCTCATAGGCGGCACGTGGTATTGGTTCGAGAGCGGCGGTGCCATGGCCACCGGCTGGCGCGTGATCGGCGGTTTGTGGTACTGCTTCGACGAATCGGGTGCCATGCTGCACGACACATGGGTGGGCGACTATCACCTGGCGAGTGACGGGCACTGGGACAACGGCTAGGATCTTTGGCGCCCTTTGCTGTCTGCGGGAAGGCGTCGTGAAGCCATCCAAAGCTGCGCGTAAGACGCGGCCCGCCCGGCCTGTGCCGAGCGGGCCGCTGTCAAGGCGCTCGCGTGGCGGCAGGCAGGCGGCTACCAGCCCTTGCGGAAGACCACGACGTTGGCGTTGCCGTCGCGCAGGTAGGCGAAGTCGTCCATGCTCGCCTTGACCATGTAGATACCCAGTCCGCCAATCGTTGCCTCTTGGACGTTCGTGGGCTTTGTGGGGTCCTTGAGCGTCAGTGGGTCGAAGGGGACGCCCGTGTCGCGCAGCTCTACCGTGATGGACGACGGGTTGGTGCCGTAGGCGTAGCTCACCTGCACGGTGCCGGGCTCTGGCTGGTCTGCGTAGGCGTAGTTGCACACGTTCACAAATAGCTCCTCGAGCGCGACCGCCACCTTGTACTTCACGTCCACTGGGCACAGGCGGTGCTCCAGCTCGTCGGTGACCAGCGAGAGGGCCGTCTCGAAGTTGTCGAGGGTCGCGGTGACGGTGACGGTGCCCGTGACCTCCGGCGCCACGCCGAACTCCAGTGCCAGGATGGTCACGTCGTCAGACTGCTCGGCCCCAGTGGCCCATTTGGCAACGTCCGCGCGCAGCGCGCGCACGATCTCGCGCGGGTGCATCTTGTTGTGGTTCGTCACGAAGTCCTCGAGCCGGTCGTTGCCGTATTCCTCCTGCTCCACATTGAACGCCTCGTTGACGCCGTCGGTGTAGAGCAGCAGCTCGTCGCCCTTCTCGAGCGTGAGGGTCTTCTGGCGGTACTTCGCCGTCTCGAACGTGCCCAGGAACAGGCCGCAGCGCTCGCGCAGCCACTCCCATGAGCCTCCGCTGCCCCTGCGCAGCAGGGGAGGGTTGTGCCCCGCGTTGACGTAGGTGAGCAGGCCGCTGTGCCAGTCGAGCGTCGCCGCCCACACGGTCACGAACATCCCCGCGTCGTTGCTCGCGCACAGGCGGGAGTTGGCGCTTGCGATGGCCTGGGCGGGCTCCATGCCGGTGGAGAGGTAGTTCTTGATCTCCGTCTTGGCTGCCATCATGAACAGTGCCCCGGGGATGCCCTTGCCCGACACGTCTGCGATGAGGAAGCCGAGCGTGTCGTCGTCGATCAGGAACAGGTCAAAGAAGTCGCCACCCACCTCTTTGGCGGCGTCCATCGATGCGAAGACATCGAAGGCCGTGATCTCGGGGAAGGGCGGGAACACGCGGGGCAGGGCGGAGGCCTGGATGGCCTTGGCGGTGTTGAGCTCGACTTCGTTGCGCCGCTCGGCGTCCGCGATGAGCCTGCGCAGAGAGTCCACCGTTGTGTTGATGCCCTGCGAGAGGGACGCGAACTCGACGTTGCCGTGCTCTGTGACCGAGGCGGTGAGGTCTCCGTCGGTGATTTTGGCCAAGGAGATGTTGGTGCGGTCGATCGGCTCGACCACGTCTTTGCCCAGGAGCAGCGCGGAGAACCAGTAGATGGCTGCGATCACCACGAACGTGATGAGCGCAGCCCAGCGCATGGTGGCGTTGCGGTTGGCGAATACCATGGAAGACGGCATGGCGAACATGATGTGCAGGTCACCGACGTTGCTCACGCGCATGTAGCCGAGCTCTGCGGTGGAGAACTCGCTGATGGCATCGTCATCCATCTTGCGCGCCTGCGTGTCGTAGAGGATCTCGCGCATGGTGCCCGTCTTGGCGATCTCGTCCATGTTACCGAGGCGCATCATGTCGAAAAGATCCTTGATCTTCCAGCCTTCGGGGTAGGCCGGGTTGTAGCTGTAGATGACGGAGTCGTCGTCGAACACGACGATCGTGCCGTCGTCGAGGTCGTAGCCGTCGAGCACGTCGGCCGTGCCGATCACCTTCGACAGCTCTTCGGCGCTCGCGTCGCTCAGCTGGTCTTCCTCGACTATCTTGGCCACGGTCTTGGAGCGTTCGAGCGCGTTGTCTAGCTGCTGGCTGAGGTACTTGAGCTCGTTGCCCATGTGCGTGCTCGTCGTCCGCAGGGAGCCGACCGTGATGACGACGTAGCTCACCGCTTGGATGGAGCAGAAGACCAGGGCGGCTACCACGAAGAGCCTCGTGGCGAACGAAGAGCGTATGCCGACCATCCCCGCGTTCTGCTTCTGCTGGTGCACGATGCGGCAGCAGGCCAGGCTCACGAGGAACATGAGCGCAAAGCCGAGCAGCACCTGTACGTCGACCGACCCCATGTTCTCGAGGGCCCCGAGTATCTCGCTGGAGAAGGTGATCTCGCCCGTGCTGGCGGCCGCTCCCGCTACGGAGACGGCGACGTTCAGCAGGGAGCCGAGCAAGAACAGCAGGCTGACGATGACGGATGCCAAGAAGCAGACGATGGCCAGGTAGATGATCTTGCGCTTGCCCTGGGGGTTGTTGCGCAGGGCGATGGCGTAGAACAGGCCCAAAAGGAAGCCGGCGAATGCGTAGAGCAAGAACGAGTTGGGCACGGACACGAAATACCGCTCGTAGATGTCGAGGGGCTGTAGGCGCGCGTGCAAGAAGAGCACGCCGCCTGCCGCAAGCCCAAAGAGGGTGCCCAGGCCCTTGCCCAGCAGCAGGGAGACCGCACTGATGGGGCCAAGCAGGGCCAGGACATAGCCCAGGTAGTCGCCCTCTTGTCCGATGCCTATGAAGCCGAGCTGGGTGAAGGTCATGGCGGTGGACAGGACAAAAAAGGCAGCGAACACCTTGCGCTTCAACGTGAGGTCCTTGTCCGCCAACAGGCCCTTCCAGTCTCGGATCCTGTTCTTGGTCTTGGCGTCTCTTTGCTGCGTCTCTTGCGCCATGCCACTGCCCGCCCCTCGGTGTCGGCCAAACCTTGCTCATGATTGTAAATCGAAGTCGGACAAAAAAGGACGGCCCGACGTCCGTCGGCACATGACGCCGCCTAAGGGCGCTCTCGTTCCTTCAGGCGGCCCGCGCTGGCGCGCAGGTACATCTTGGCCGGCTGCAGGACAGCGTCCTTCCAGCGCACCTTCAGCCAACCGGGCACGAGCGAAAACCCGTAGCCCTTCACGCTGCCGTCGTCGAACGTGACGGGGATGCCGCGTGTGAAGGCGAGGTCGGCCATCAGGTCTGCGCGCCCGTCAGCGATGCCCCAGCTCTGCAGCTGCGCCACGAGTTCGCGTGCGATCCCCGAGCGGAACGTGTCCCTCACCTCCTCCGCGCGCATCTCATCGAAGCGCAGGTCAAAGGCAAAGGTTGGCCCTAGGCTGCCGTCCGGCATCACGTCGAACTGGAAGTCCACGTTGTCTCCCCGCAGCTCCAGCACGCGTGCGGCCTGTGCGAGCAGCGCGTCGTCATAGGCCTCGAAGCCCGCCTGGGCAAACGCGCGTGCCAGGCGCTGCGGGTCCCGCGCGCAGCTCTCGATCTCCTCGTCGTTCAGGTACCCGCAGACGCGTAGGGGGTAGTCCGGGCGCCCGCGGAAGAGCCCGAAGAACGAGAGGGGCCAGCCCTGTGGCATGCGTGCGTCCTGGGCGAGGTAGAGCCTCGCGCGTTCGGGCTCTCCCAGCGCCTCGCAGAACGGTTCCACGAGCTCGCGGTGGGCACGCGGTTGGAAGTGCATGCCCGCCGCCGTCTGTCCGGCCGATCCGCAGTCCACCTCGTATCCGCACGCGATATGACTGTCCTGAGCGCGCCACTGCTGGAAGAGGTCAAATGCCTCGCGCGTGCCGTCTACGAGCGGCGAGTCGATGCGCACGCCCTCGGGAAGCACCCCGTAGAGCAGCGTGACGTCCATGAACGGCTCGCCTGTGAGGGGGAACTCAAGGTAGATCTCGGGCATCTTGTCTCCGACGAGGAGGGGGGCGACGAGCTCGCGCGCCCGCGGCACGCCGTCGCCGAGCAGCACGGGCCCGCGTCCATTGTCCGCTGCCTGGAGGCAGAGCACCGCGAATGCATCTTGCAAAGAGGGTACGTTCATGGGTCCTCTTGTTCTCTCTAGATCGCGTGGCACGCCTCATCGTATCAGGGGAGGGAGGGACTCCGACCCTGAATGGCCCCAAGCGCCTACGATGGGGGCTGGCGGTCGCTTGTGAGGCCTCGTGCGGCAGCCTCGGCGGCTGTGGGTGCGAGTCTGCCTCTCGGTGTGTGCTACGCTAAGCAATTAAGCGTTGCGGACCGCTGATCTTGGAGGAAGCGTGTCTGTCTGAGGAGCCGGGCACGGCGCCGGTCGGCATGTGTCGGGGCAGTCTTCACGAGGGGACGGAGAGCACGGAGCGATGGATCAGTCAACGATTAAGACCTACCGTACGGTTGCCGCCGTGCAATCCGCCATCGGCAACGCGCGGACGCTCGACGCGGCCCTGCGCGAGGGCCTGCGCGTCATGGCGTCCGAGATGGGCGTGGAGAGCTGCATCATGTGGTACGCGGACGGCCACGACGGACGGGTGCTGCGCCCGTACTTCTGGTTGGCAATAGCCGACTTCACGCAGCGCAGGGTCACATCGGGCGTCGGCGTCGTGGGGCGTGTGTTCGAGAGCAGGTGCGCCGAGCGCCTGCTGGACTACCGTCCGGGCGCTGACCCGACGACCGAGGAGCTGCTGGTCGGCCACGAGCTGCGCTCGATGGTGGCCGTACCCTTCTCGACCCTGCAGACCGACCTGGGCGTGCTTCAGTTCATCAACAAGACCGACGGCACCCCCTTCACCGACGAGGAGGCGGACGCCCTCGAGATGCTGGCGATGCTGGCTGCGCTGGCAGTGGACGAGAGCGAGGAGCTCAGCGAGCCCAAACCCGTCGGCGAGGCCATCATCCAGGTGCGTGGCGTCACGCGCGAGTACGTGAACGGCGACAACGTGACCAAGGTGCTCAAGGGCGTCAACCTCGACGTCTACGAGGGGGAGTTCCTCGTCCTGCTCGGCGAGTCGGGCTGCGGCAAGTCCACCCTCATGAACATCGTCGCGGGCATGGACGCCCCCACGAGTGGCTCGGTGGAGTTCTGCGGGCGGCAGATTGTCGGCGCGACCCAGTCCCAGCTCACGGAGTACCGCCGCGACAACATCGGGTTCATCTTCCAGAGCTACAACCTCATGCCCAACCTCACGGCGCGCCAGAACCTCGAGCTCATCGCCGAGCTGGTGGACGACCCGATGCCGGCTGACGAGGCCCTCGAGGTCGTGGGCCTGTCCAACCGCAAGAAGAACTACCCCTCCCAGATGTCGGGCGGCCAGCAGCAGCGCGTCTCCATCGCGCGCGCCCTGGTCAAGCGGCCACGCATCATCTTTGCGGACGAGCCCACGGCGGCCTTGGACTACAGCACGTCCATCGAGGTCCTGCAGGTGATGGAGCGCGTGGTGGCCACGGGCACGACCATGGTCATGGTCACGCACAACGAGGAGATTTGCCGCATGGCCGACCGCGTGGTGCGCATGCGCGACGGGCGTACGCACGAGGTGACCGTCAACCGCGTGCGCGTGGGTGCGACCGACCTGGTGTGGTAGGGGGTCACGCATGAAGAAAACTCAGGTCATCGACCTGCTCACCACCATACGCGGCTCTGCCGTCTCCTTCTTCTCCATCCTGATGTTCGTGCTGCTGGGCGTTGGCCTGTTCCTGGGCATCCATTGGGTGAGCGGGTCCGTGTTCACGATGGCCAACGCGGCGTATCGGCAGGGCAAGGCCCATGACGTGCAGGTCATCTTCCCCTACGGCCTGACCGACGATGACATGGCACAGCTCGCCGGGATCGACGGGGTGACCGAGGTCGACGGCGCCTACATCGCCTACCTGCGGGCGTCGGTCAACGGGGCCAGCTCCGTGCTGGGCGTGCAGAGCCTGCCGCATGACGTCGACGTCTTCCTCACCGTGGAGGGCACGCTGCCTGCCCGAGAGGGGGAGGCGGCCGTGGACGCCGGCTGGGCCAAGGATCACGGCGTGGGGCTCGGCGACACGCTGACCTTCGATGACTCGGGCAAGGAGAGCGACGGGGTCACCTACCTGCACGAGGTGGTCTACAAGGTGACGGCGTTCGTCACGAGCCCGGCCTACCTGAGCCGCAACGTCGGGGCTTACGGGCTCTGCACCATCGGCAGCGGCGACGTCGACGGCTTCGCGTGGCTGCGGGAGGAGTCGTTCGACGCGGCGTCGTTCCAGGACGCCAAGCCCTTGGTCCTGCTGCGCAGCGAGGCACTGGCCAGCCTTCCCACGGAGTCCGCCGAGTACGCCGACAAGGCAGGAGCGCTCAAGGCGCGCGTGGACGAGCTGGGGGCCAAACTGGGCAACGCGCGCTACCAGGACCTGTACAACCAGGGCAAGGCCAAGCTCGACGAAGGGGCCCAGGCCATCGCGGACGCCCAGAGCAAGATAGACTCCGGGCGCACGCAGCTCGACGACGAGGTTGCGGCCGCACAGCAGAAGTTCGAAGAGGCGACGGCGCAGATGGCTGACGGCGAGCGGCAGATTGCCGAGGCCGAAGCGCAGCTCGACGAGTCGGAGCAGGAGCTCAACCGCTATGAGGAGCTCTATGTGCAGGCGCAGGAGCTCTACGCGCAGGTACGCGGGGCGCTCGATCAGCTGCGCGTCGACGTGGAGGAGCTGCGCGCCGAGCTTCAGGGCGGGCAGATGACGCGCGAGGAGTACGAGCAGAGGATCGATGAGCTCTGTCGCGGTGTGGCCGAGCTGTTGGAGGCTGCGGGCGTCGAGGCGCCGTTCGTGATGGACCACACGACGGTGGATCGGCTCATCGGCGGCGCGGAGGACTTCTTGACCCAGATCCGTACCAAGGAGTTCACGGTCGGACCGTACACCATCTCCTACGACACGGCACCGCAGGTGCTCGCGGACGCGCGCGCCAAGCTCGAGGGCTTCGTCCAGCAGCTCGCGGACAAACGTCAGCAGATCGTGGACGGTCGCGCGCAGCTCGAGGACGCCCGCCAGCTGCTCGCGCAGAAGGTGGCCGAGACCGAACAGCTGCTTGCCGACAGCCAGGCGCAAGTGGAGGAGAAGAGGGGCGAGTTGGCGCAAGGCGAGGAGAAGCTCGCGTCCATGCGCAAGTTCGAGTGGAACGTCTCCTCGCGCACCGAGGGCCCGTCGTACATGGCCATCAGCAACTCGACGACCGTCATGAAGAACCTGCGCTGGTCCATGGCGTCGCTCTTCCTCATCGTGGGGCTCCTGGTGTGCTATTCCGCGGTGAGTCGTATCGTGCACGAGCAGTCCACGCGCATCGGCACCAAGAAGGCCTTGGGCTTCCGCGCCTCGGAGGTCATGGCGCTGTTCATGACCTACTCTGGCCTCGCCGTGCTGCTCGGCGTGTTGCTCTCGCTCATCCTGGCCATCGTGGTGGTGGAGGGCCTGCTGCTCAACACGCTCAACGGCTTCTTCAACGCGCACGCCGACGTCTACCTGGACCCGCTTGACGTGCTCGCGCTCACCGGCGTGGAGTGCCTGCTCATCGGCGCGGCTACCTGGTTCGCCGTGCGCGGCGTACTGGCGCGCCAAGCGGTGGAGCTGCTGGCGGGCGAGCGTCCCGCAGAGGCCAAGACGCGCTTCTTCGAGAAGTGGGCCCTCTGGAAGAGGATGGGCCTGCTCGCACAGACCACGGTCAACAACGTCATCAACGACAAGCGCCGCGTGCTGGCCACGCTTGTGGGCGTCGCGGGCTGCGCGGCGCTGATCGTCACGGCGGTCACCCTCTACGTCAACATCAACGGCAGTCTGACCCGCAGCTACGAGCGGATTGTGCACTTCGACACGATGGTCTATCCCGAACCGGGCGCCGACCATGCGATCGAGGGCATCGACAGGGCCCTGGGCAAGGCGGGCATCGAGCACCTGCCGGCCTTGCGCCGGACCTTCAGCTTCAAACAGCCCGACGGCATCACCACGGCCGTGACGGTCACGGTGCCCACGGACTCCGACGACCTGTCGGGGTACTACACCACGCTGCCGGTCGGTGACGCTTGGGCCGATGAGGGCATCTTGGTCTCACAGGCCATGAACAAGGAATTGGGAATCAAGGTGGGCGACGAGATCAAGCTTGCCGACCCGACGGGGCAGACCTATGCGTTCAAGGTGCGGGGCTTCTTCGAGTATCACCTGCTGAACAACCAGGTCATCATGGACAAGGCGCTCTACGAGAAGAGCTTCGGCACGGCCAAGTCCAACGTGGTGCTGGTCAAAGCGGGCTCCGCTGGCGTGGAGGGCGTGAGGGAGGCCGTCAAGGGCGAGAGCGTGAGCTCGATCTACGACGACTACGGGGTCCAGTCTAAGGTCTTCAAGGAGTTCGCGAAGCTCACGACCATCGTGGTGGCCGTGTACCTGGGGCTTGCGGCGGTGATGGCGCTGGTCGTGTTGCTCAATCTCGATGTGATGTTTATCCAGGAGAAGAAGCGCGAGCTCATCGTGCTGATGATCAACGGCTATTCCGTCCGTCAGGCCCAGGGCTACATCTGGCACGACGCCGTCGTCCTCACCGCGCTCGGCATCGTGCTGGGCTGCGTGCTTGGGGTGGTCACGGGAGGCCTGTCGGTGAGCAGCGTGGAGACCTCGATGGCGTCGTACTTGAGCGACGTCAGCTGGCTCGCCATCGGCGTGGGCGTGGCAGGCACCGTGCTTTTCGCAGGTGGCGTCCTGCTGTGGTCGCTGCGCCTGATCGGGAAGTTCGAGCTCACGGACATCGCACGCTATTAGGCGGCACGGCGCCGGCGCGTGCGGCTGTGCGCGCCGGCGCTCGTCTGTCGCATCGGTGTTGGTGCGGTGTATGTCACAAGCCGTGGCGTATGGTTGGCCGCAATGGGGTAAGATGGAACACCGTGTTGTTACGTCTATTCGAGGAGAGGGGTGTTGGCATGGCCCTTATGGCACCACGGGTGACTCACTATAGCGACGACGCCCCGGTGGGCACGCCCGAGAACCCCTCGCACGAAATCGTCACGCTCCCCAACGTCCTCACCTTCCTGAGGCTCGTCCTCACCTTCGTCTTCCTGTACCTGTTCGTCACGGGCACCCAGGCGACCGAGCGTACGGTGGCCGTGGTCGTGTACGCGGTGGCGGCGTGCACGGACTGGGCAGACGGCCTTTTGGCGCGCGCGACGCAGACGGTCTCATGGGCGGGCAAGGTCCTTGACCCCATCGTCGACCGCGCCCTGCTCTTCACGGGCGTGCTAGGACTGGCGTTGCGCGGCGAGCTGCCCGCGTGGATCGCCGTGTTGCTCGTCTTGCGTGACGTGTGGCTGTTCTGCGGCGGCGCCGTGCTGCAGCACTTCTATCGCCGCAAGCCCGTGGACGTCATCTATCTGGGCAAGGTCACCACGGCCCTGCTCATGACGGGCTTCACGCTCATGATGCTGGGCGTGCCCGTGCTGAACGGGCTAAGCCTGGTGAACGTCCCGTGGCTTCCCCTGCTTAACGACCAGCCTGGCTGCCTGGGACTGCTCTTCATCTATCCCGCGTGCGTCACGTCGGTCATCACTGCCGCCATCTACACCTACAAGGCCTACCAGTACATGATGGAATCGCGTGCGGCGGGGGAGCGCCTCTAGGCGTCTGCGGCTCTGGCCTGCCCTACGGGCCGCTTTGTCGGCGCCTGCGCTTCGTTGGCCTAGCTTTTCTCGCATTTTGTGCCCCTAGGGTCTACGCTCTAGGGGTTGTATGTCGTTCGGAGGAGCACGTTGCATGCTTACGTATGATTTCACCGTCACGCCTGACCGCAGGGGAGATGGCGCCGAGAAATGGGAGTCCATGTACCGCGAGGACCCCGACCTGCGCAACAACAGCGCCATCGTGCCGCTTTCGGTAGCGGACATGGAGTTCAAGACTCCGCCGGCGGTTGCCGAAGCGCTCGCCGACCTCGCGTCCCATCACGTGTTGGGTTACACGGGGCCGACGCGGGAGTATGTGGAGAGCGTCGTGGGCTGGCAGCAGCGGCGTCATGGCTGGACTCCCAAGCCTTCTTGGCTGGTGTGCACGCCAGGCGTGGTGCCCGCGATAGCCTTGGCCGTGCGTGCCCTCACCAAGCCAGGCGACGGCGTGATCATCCAGACGCCCGTCTACTACCCGTTCCGCATGATGATCGAGGCTGCGGGCCGCAAGGTCGTGGAGAATCCCCTGCTGCGCAAGGACGATCGCTACGTTATGGACTATGCCGACCTCGAGCGCAAGGCGTCGCGCAAAAACGTGCGCATGATCGTGCTGTGCAGCCCCCACAACCCCGTGGGGCGCGTCTGGAGGCGTGACGAGCTGCGTAAGCTCGCCGACATCTGCCTCGCGCATGACGTCATCTTGGTCTCCGATGAGATTCATGACGACCTCGTGATGCCTGGGCACAGCCATGTCACGCTGTGCAATGTCCTGACGCCCGAGGAGCGCAAGCGCTGCGTCGTGTGCACCGCTCCGTCGAAGACCTTCAACCTCGCCGGCGTCCAGTGCTCCAACATCTTCATTCCGGGCAAGAAGCTGCGCCGTCGCTTCAAGGCCGAGGCGGACGGCTTGGCACTGGGCATGCTCAATGCCTTCGCCTACACGGCCTGCCGGGCTGCCTATGACCAGAGCGAGGAGTGGCTCGAGCAGCTCATCGGCGTCGTCTGGGCCAACCATCAGCTCTTCGTGAGCTTCACGCGCGAGCATTTCCCTGGCGTTCAGGCGTTTCCCCTGGAGGGGACCTACCTGCAGTGGGCTGACTTCAGCGCGTGGGGCATGAGCGCGGAGGAGCTCGAGCGTTTCATGAAGAAGGAAGCGCGCCTGTTCCTCGATGAGGGCACGCTCTTCGGCGAGCAGGGTGCGGGTTACGAGCGTATCAACCTCGCATGCGCGACGAATGTCCTGCAGGCTGCTCTCTATCGCCTGCTGGCCGCAGCGCGCGTCCGCAATCTTCCCGTGGTGTAGGGAGCGCGCATGTACCCGGTCTACACGACAAATGCCCCGCAGCAGCATGGCCCCGCTTCGCAGGGCTCGAGCGCTGGGCGCTTGATCTGCGCATCTGGCCAGATTGCCCTCGACCCTGCGACGGGGGAGTTCGTGGGTGGGACGGTTGCCCGTCAGGCCATGCGCGCCTTGGACAACCTTCAAGCTGTGGTAGAGAGTGCGGGTTTGGAGCTGTCTGATGTGGTTCAGGTAACGCTCTACCTGAGGGATATGGATGACCTTGCGGTCGTCGATGCGATCTACGAGCTCAAATTCCCTCAACCATGCCCTGCGCGTACGGTCGTAGAGGTCTCGAGGCTGCCCTGCGACGCGCTCATCCAGCTTGATTGCATGGCGATACGGTAGGATGACGCCCGCATAGCCTCGTATAAGGTAAACTGTCAACAATAGGTTGAGACACTCAGCTATGCCAAAGGAGGCTAGCATGCAAGACATGGAGAAGCTCGCACAGGACAAGGACGGAAGCACGCAGATCTTCCGCATGCCCTCTGCCGATGCCACAATTCCCGATCTCATGGGCAAGGCGACCCTTCCGTGCCCCACGCTCACGATCGTCAAGGGGCCGCAGACGGGCGCCACCTTCAAGCTCGACGAGCACGTCATCACACTCGGCCGTGAGCCTTCCAACAGCATCTTCCTGAACGACATGACGGTGTCGCGCCACCACGCCAAGATGGACCTGTCCGAGTCTTCGACGGGCATGGCCACCATCGAGGACTTGGGCTCGCTGAACGGCACGTGGGTCGATGGTTCGATCGTGAACAAGGCCATCCTGCACGAGGGCTCGACGATTCAGATTGGCACCTTCCGCATGGTGTTCCACACCCAGCAGCTGCGCTCCCGCATTGAGACGGGGCTGTAGCGATCATGGCCGACGCGGGGTACCTCACCATTGGTAAGGTCGTGAAGCGGCTACAGCAGCGCTTTCCCGACCTTACCGTCTCCAAGGTGCGCTTCTTGGAAGAAGAGGGGCTCGTCGAACCCTCTCGCACGCCTGGCGGCTATCGCCTGTACTCAGGTCGTGACGTAGAGCGCCTAGAGACGATCCTCTACCTGCAGAAGGAGCGTTTCTTGCCCCTGAGCGTGATACGCGAGCAGCTCGACAGCGCGCCGGCGCAGGCGTCTGAGCCGGCGGGGGAGGAGGCGGGGCCGACGGCCTTGGACAGGCCCGATGAGCGCCTGACGTGCGTGCCCGACGTCCTGGAAGAGCTCGCCCGCCCCGACTCGGAGGAGGTGCGCGAGAAGCTGCACCCCCTCAAGCGCATCCCGGAGCTCTGTGACGGGGTGACCGTGGGCTTCGTGCAGCAGCTCGAGGCCGTTGGTGTCATCCAGTTCAAGCGCTCCCCGCACGGCCGCTTCCTCGTGGAGGGCAAGGACCTGCCCCTCATCCGCGCCGCACATCGCCTCCGGCGCTTCGGCATAGAGCCACGCAACCTGCGTCAGTACGTGCAAGCAGCCAAGAGGGAATCGGTGATGTACGAGCAGGCGCTCATGATCGACGCGCGTAAGCCCGTGGCGGATGAGGAGAAGCGTGCGGCCGACCTGAACGAGGCCTTCGAGACTATTTCCCGTTATACCAATGCCATTCGCATGTCTCTGATTCGTCGTCAGGTCGCGGAAAACATTCGCGGTATACACTCATAGGTGTCGTTATCCGTCTTCTGGGGCGCGCGCGTGCCAGACTGCAGAAAGGACCGATTGTGGCGGAGTTTGATTTCGAGAAGTACATCGTGGACGTAGTTGACTACCCAAAGCCTGGTGTGGTCTTCAAGGATATTACGCCGATCCTGGCCTCTCCCGAAGCCCTCTCTGCGGCGGTTGATGCCATGGCGGAGCACTTCGCAGACTCCGGCGTGACGAAGATTGTGGGCGCCGAGGCGCGCGGCTTCATCTTCGGGGCCGTCTTGGCCTACAAGATGGGTGTGGGCTTCGTGCCAGCACGCAAGCCTGGCAAGCTTCCGCGCAAGACCTTTGGCGTGGACTATGTGGACGAGTACGCGACGAATCGCGTGGAGATGCACATCGATTCGCTCAGCCCGTCCGACAAGGTCCTCATCGTGGACGACCTGATCGCTACAGGCGGCACGGCACGTGCCTGCTCGCGCCTCGTGAAGCACTTCGGCGCCGAGGTGATCGGCTACGCGTTCCTGCTCGAGCTGTCCTTCTTCCACCCGCGCGACATCATTGCGGCTCAGGACGGAGACGTCGATATCTACTCGCTCGTGACGGTGAACAGCAAGTAGTTTCCGCACGACAGCGCGCAACGCAACCGTGGGGCGGCCGAGAGGTCGCCCCACGGCACTGCTGAGGCCTCGTGCGTGCGGAGCACGGAGGGGGGAGAGGCGAAGTGATCCATCCTGTCGCCAGGCGCCTTTCGAGACGCTTTCAGATCGTGATGCTGCTCGATGGGCTGCTGGTGGGCTGCGCTACGGGCCTCGTCATCACCTGTTACCGTTTGGCCCTCACCTGGGCGGAGGCCACGCTGCGTGCGGCCATCGCGTGGTCCCAGGGCAATCCGTTGCGCATGGGGCTGTGGGCCCTCGTGGTGTTGGGCCTGCTTGTGACGGTAACGCTGCTCGTGTGGCGCATACCTTCAATCTCAGGCTCAGGTATACCTCAGGTTGAGGCTGAGCTTGAAGGTAAGTATGAGCAACCTTGGCAGACGACGCTCGTGGGCAAGTTCTTCGTGGGCACCTGCACGACGCTCAGCGGACTGTCGCTGGGCAGGGAAGGACCCTCCATCCAGCTTGGCGGCATGGCGGGCAAAGGCATCGCGCGTGGCCTGCGCAAGCCCAAGGACGAGGAGCACATCCTCATTACCTGCGGTGCTGCCGCGGGCATGGCGGCGGCCTTCCATGCGCCGCTCACCGGTGTGATGTTCGCCATTGAGGAGATCCACAAGACCTTCTCCGCGCCGCTTGTCATTGCCGTGATGGGTTCGTGCATCGGTGCGGACTTTGTATCTTCGCAGGTATTGGGCATGAAGCCCGTGGTGACCATCGCCATCTACGATCAGCTCCCGCACGGGGCATACCCGTATGTCCTGCTCCTGGCGGTGCTGTTGGGCCTTTTGGGCGCCGCACACAACGCGGGGATGTTCGCGCTGCAGGACCTGATGGCACGCCTCGGCGGCAAGACGAACCTGCGCCGCTACGCCATCGCGTTTGGCGCGGCGCTCGTGCTGTCCTACGTCGCGCCCAAGCTGCTCTGTGGCGGGGAAGCGATCCTTGAGCCGCTGGAGAACATCGACATCCTCTCGCTGGGCACCCTGCTCGGCCTGCTTGTCGCCAAATATGCGTTCACGGCCCTCTGCTTTGGCAGCGGGGCGCCGGGCGGCACGCTCTTCCCGCTGGTGGTGCTCGGCGGTATCGCCGGCTGTGCTTTTGGCGTCGTGGTGGTGAACTCCTTTGGTCTCAGCCAGATGTACCTGGCGAACTTCGCCATGTTGGGCGTCTGCGGCCTCTTCGCATCGGTCGTGCGTTCACCTGTGACGGCAGTCATCTTGGTTTTTGAACTGACGGGGAGCTTCGAGGCATTCCTGTCGCTGTCCATCGTGTCCATCTGCTCGTATCTGGTGGCCAATGTCACGCGTGTCGAGCCGTTCTATGAGCGCCTGCTCGCGTCGCTGGTGGCCAAAAGCGCTGGCGAAGAGACAAATGAGCAGGTAGACGCGTTGGAAGGGCGTCAAATCCTGCATGGTCACGTCGTGGAGATCGGCTCCGAGCTCGCCGGCAAGGCCATCAGCGCGGTGGTCTGGCCGCAGGATGCGCTCGTGGTGAGCATACGGCGTGACGGCAAGGCCATAACGCCTACGGGAGACACGGTGCTCGAGCCGTTCGATTTGATCACGGTGATCATGGACGTGGCGCACGAGGCGGATGACGAGGCGTGGCTGAGGGCGCAGTGCGAGACCGTTACGGGCTACGTCGAAGACACGCGTGGCGTCTAGAGGGATGTCGGAGCTTTGGCGCGGCGTACCGGTGGAACGTGGGGGCTTGTGCGCGGCGTGCCGGTGGGGCTGCGCGGTGCTTGTCGTGCGGGATGGCCTTCGGGGAAGTCTAGTTTGCAGGCGAGTTGCGCTGCGGATTTCTCTACTTTACATAACACATATTATCAACCATTTTTAGAAGCGTTGCGACCTGCGCGCGCGTTGTCGGCTGATGGCCCTCGGCCCTCAGGTGACGAGAGACGGGCCGTTTTGGGGTTCTTGCTG
>CACXFF010000363.1 GCA_902766805.1 uncultured Coriobacteriaceae bacterium
CGCCGTCGGGCGCTGGCCTGCGCGTGCATGGCAAAACGGTCATACTGGAGGGGTCGGTTAATCGGCGAAAGGACTGAGATGTTTTTCTTTGATAGGCTGTTGGGCGTGCTCATGAGCTCTGTGGTGCCCATCACCATCCTGCTCGTCATCATCCTGAGCGCGTGCTACGTGGTGCGTCAGCAGCATGTGGTGGTCATCGAACGCCTTGGCAAGTTCCATGGTTTCGCGGGGCCGGGCTTCCACCTGCGCCTGCCGATCCTGGACCGCACCTACGACATCGACCTCAAGACCGAGGACGAGCACATGACGTTCGACGCCAAGACGAGCGACAACGTCACCATCGAGCTCGACGTGTCCATCCAGTACCACGTGGACAGCTCCAACATGGCCGCGCACGAGAACTCGGGCGTCTACAAGAGCTACTACATGCTGCAGGACCCAGTGGCGCAGATGCAGGACTACCTGGCCGACGCCCTGCGCAGCCAGATCCCCAACCGCTCGCTGGACGAGGTCTTCTCGGAGAAGGACGCCATCGCCCACGCCATCGACGAGGTCGTGGCGCACAAGATGCTTGAGTACGGCTACGTGCTGGTGACCACGCTCATCACGCGCATCAAGCTCCCGCGCGAGGTCCAGGAGTCCATGAACCACATCATCGCCTCCAAGAACAACCTGGAGAGCGCCACCAACGACGCCAATGCCGCCCGCGCCAAGACCGTCATCGCCGCGCAGGCCAAGGCAGAGGCCATGGCGGCCGAGGGCAAGGGCATCGCCGACCAGCGCATCGCCATCGCCCGCGGCATCAAGGACTCCATCGATGTCATCCAGGGCTCCACGATGACGGCCGAGGAGGCCAACCGCCTTTTCGAGTTCACGCAGTGGGTCGACATGATGCGCGGTTTCGCCGAGAAGGGCGCGAGCAGTGTGGTGCTGCCGAGCGACTTCCGCGAGAGCCAGAGCATGTTTGACCAGCTCGTGGCCGCGCAGGCCGCTCCCAACCCGGGCTATGTGCCCGAGCCGGCGCCTCTTCCGCGCCCCTACGACCCCACAGGCAACGGCAACCACGACGCCCACGAGGAAGACGGGCACCCGGAGCGCTAGGTCCGCACGCCCTTCGGCACATATCGCTAATACGAGTCCGCCACCCTCAATCTGTGCTTGAGGGTGGCGGGCTTGTCTTAGAGAGAAATGTGCCATCTATCAAGCGCTGTCTGTTGTGGGATACTAGGTGGGCTAGCGATACCGCACGTAAGGAGCTTGGTAATGAGCAATACCCGTCCCACGTTTCCCGCCCGCGCCGTCGTCACGGGCGGCATGCCGTACGGCAACAAGAATCTTCACTTCGGTCACGTGGGTGGCGTGTTCGTGCCTGCCGACTTCTTTGCCCGTTTCCTGCGCGACCGCATCGGCCGTGAGAACGTGATCTTTGTCTCGGGTACCGACTGCTATGGCTCGCCCATCATGGAGGGCTACCGCAAAAAGTCGGATCAGGAGGGCTTCGCGGGCAGCATCACCGATTACGTAGAGGCCAACCACAACGACCAGAAGACCGCGCTCGATGCCTTCGAGATCGAGCTTGATCTGTTCGCTGGCTCGGGCCTGGAGCCCGCCAAGCGCTATCATGCCCAGTTCACGGACGCCCTCATCAGGCGCCTGCACGAGCAGGGGCACCTGCACAAGCTCTCGACCAAGCAGTTCTATGACACGCAGGCTGGCCAGTTCCTGAACGGCCGTCAGGTCGTGGGCCGCTGCCCCGTCCGCGGCTGCAAGAGCGAGAAGGCCTACGCTGACGAGTGCGACTTGGGCCACCAGTTCGACCCCGAGGAGCTCATCGCCCCGGTCTCGCAGCTTACTGGCACCACACCCGAGCTGCGCCCGGTGGACAACTGGTATTTCGACCTGCCCGCCTTCGAGGACGAGCTCAAGGCCCTCACCGACCGGTGGGAGGGCGACGAGCAGGTGCGCGACGTGGTCGTCAAGACCGTGCGCGAGTCGCTCGTGCCGCCCCAGATCTACATCCAGGACAAGTACCGCGAGGCCTTCGACGCGGTGCGCGAGCAGCTGCCCGCCCACGTCCTGCATGAGGCCGAGGGCAACCAGACCTCATTCTCGGTGGAGTTTGCCAACTGGCAGGACCGCGACGCCGCGCGTGCGGTGCTCGAGGCCGGTGGCGTGCGCTTCCGCACGGGCAAGTGCCTGCTGCCGCTGCGCATTACGGGCAACATCGATTGGGGCGTCCCCGCTCCGGACCTCGAGGGCAGCGAGGGCCTCACCGTTTGGGTGTGGCCGGAGAGCCTCTGGGCGCCCATCTCCTTCACCCAGACCGTGCTGGGCGAGGCGCCCGCAGGCCGTTATGCGAGCGCCGACTGGCACGACTGGTGGTGCGCCGACGACGCGCAGGTGTTCCAGTTCATCGGCCAGGACAACATCTACTTCTACTGCGTGGCGCA
>CACXFF010000364.1 GCA_902766805.1 uncultured Coriobacteriaceae bacterium
GGTCATTGGCCGCGATGCCGAGGTGGAGCGCGTGATGCAGGTCTTGGCGCGCCGCCAAAAGAACAACCCGCTCATCCTGGGCGACCCGGGCGTGGGCAAGACCGCCATCGTGGAGGGCTTGGCCCAGCTCATCGCGTCGGGCAACGTGCCGGAGGTCCTGCGCAACAAGCAGATCTGGACCATCGACATGGCCGCCATGGTCGCGGGCTCCAAATACCGTGGCGAGTTCGAGGAGCGCATGAAGCGCGTGGTCAACGAGGTGCGCGACTCCGAGGGCAAGCAGATCCTGTTCATCGACGAGATCCACACCGTCATTGGCGCGGGCTCGGCCGAGGGCTCCATCGACGCCGCCTCCATCCTCAAGCCGCCCCTGTCGCGCGGCGAGATCCAGGTGATCGGCGCCACCACGGCCGACGAGTACCGCAAGCACCTGCAGAAGGACTCCGCCTTTGAGCGCCGCTTCCAGCCGGTGAACATCGGCGAGCCGAGCGTGGAGGACACCCTCACCATCTTGGAGGGCCTGCGCGAGCGCTATGAGGAGCACCACCACGTGAAGTACGTGCCGGGTGCCTTCGAGGCCGCGGTGAACCTGTCCAACCGCTACGTGCAGGACCGCTTCCTGCCCGACAAGGCCATCGACATCATTGACGAGGCCGGCGCCCGCACCCGCGTGCACAAGGTCGAGGTCCCGCCCGAGATCGCCGCGATCGACGAAGAGCTGGCTCAGGTCCGCACCGAGAAGTCCGAGGCCGTCAGTGCCCAGGAGTACGAGCGTGCGGCTGCCCTGCGTGACCACGAGAAGGCGCTCGACTCCCGCCGTGCCGAGCTGGAGAAGGCTTGGCGCGAGGAGCTCGACAAGAACGTCGTCTCCGTGGATGCCCAGGACATCGCCGACGTGGTGAGCGACATCACGGGCGTGCCCGTGTCCAACCTCACCGAGGCCGAGGCATCCAAGCTCCTGCGCACCGAAGACGCCCTGCACGAGCGCGTGATCGGCCAGGCCGAGGCGGTCAGCGCCGTGAGTCGTGCCATCCGTCGTTCGCGCAGCCCGCTCAAGGATCCGCGCCGTCCCGGCGGCTCGTTCGTGTTCTTGGGCCCGTCGGGCGTGGGCAAAACCGAGCTGGCCAAAAGCCTGGCAGAGTTCCTCTTTGGCAGCGAGGACGCGCTCATCACCTTCGACATGTCGGAGTTCATGGAGAAGTTCGCCGTCTCCAAGCTCGTCGGCGCCCCTCCCGGATACGTGGGTTACGACGAGGGTGGCGAGCTCACCAAAGCCGTGCGCCGCAAGCCGTACTCGGTGGTGCTCTTCGACGAGATCGAAAAGGCTCACCCGGACGTCTTCAACATCCTGCTCCAGATCCTGGACGAGGGGCGCCTCACCGATGGCCAGGGCCGCAAGGTGGACTTCGCCAACACGGTCATCATCATGACGTCCAACGTCGGCGCGCGTCAGATCTCCTCCACGGGCCCCATGGGCTTCTCGTCGGACGGGTCGCTCTCCGACAAGGAGATCAAGAGCCGCGTGATGTCCGAGCTCAAGAAGCTCTTCCGTCCCGAGTTCCTCAACCGCGTGGACGAGATCGTCGTCTTCCAGAGCCTCAAGCAGGACGAGCTGCGTCAGATCGTGGACCTCATGGTGCGTGACCTGCGCGACCGCCTCATCGACCAGGGCATGTCCATCTCGCTCACCGACGCCGCGCGCGACCTAGTGGCGCAGGAGGGCACAGACCCGGTCTACGGCGCGCGTCCGCTGCGTCGTGCAATCCAGACCCTCATCGAGGACCCGGTGGCAGAGCGCCTGCTCGAAGGCGGCTGGGGCGCGGGCGACATCATCATGGTGGACGCCGAGGACGGCAAGCTGACCTTCACCAAGGGTGCGGGCCAGATTCCCGAGAAGTCCAAGCGCGCCACGATGGCCCAGCGCAAGGCGAGCCAGAGCTGGAGCGCTCCTTCGGGCGGTTCGGTCTCGGGCCTGCTCACGGGCGCCGAGGGTTAGCGCCCATGTGCGCCGAGGGCTAGCGTCTGGCCCACAAGATACGCAGCGAGGCCCCGTGGCGTCATGCCGCGGGGCCTCTTCTTTGGGCCTTCGGTAGTATTCGTGGCGTGGGGCGGTGGGCCGCGCTTTGGCCCAAATCCGTTCGACATCGGTCTTTCGGCAGCGGATTATCGCGTCTATACTGGAAAGGCGGCCTAGGCCGTCTAGCTGCTCGCTTTTGACAACATAAGGACCCGCGATGAGTGAGAACGCATCCA
>CACXFF010000365.1 GCA_902766805.1 uncultured Coriobacteriaceae bacterium
AGAGGGGTTCACGCCCGGGGAGGCGCTCGCGGCCTGCCGACGCTACTCGCGCGACAACGCACGCACGCCCCTGCAGTGGGACGCGAGCGCACACGCGGGCTTCTCGAGCGTCGAGCCCTGGCTTCCCGTGCACGACGACTACGCAGTCTGCAACGTGGCCGTCCAAGAGGCTGACCCCGCCTCGCCGCTCGTGTGGTACCGCAAGCTCGCAGCGCTTCGCTTGGCCACGCCCGCGCTGTTGGCGGGCGACTGGACCGAGCTGATGGTAGATTCCGAGCAGGTCATGGCCTTTGCGCGCAGCTATGAGGGCGCGCGGGTGGTGACGCTCGCGAACTGCTCAGACCAGGCGGCAGCCTACGACCCAGCGCTGGTGGAGGGGCTGGCGCCGCTCGCGGCGTCGCAGGGTGCGCCTCAGCCCGGTCTGCTGCGTCCGCTCGAGGCCGTGGTCTGGGGCTAGGGCGACGGCTCATCGGTGCCACAAGCAGCAGAAAAGCAACGGGACGGCAGCCAGGCTGTCGTCCCGTTTCCTTATCCGCTAGCTTCGTGCGACGCCGCGCCGTGACGGCCCTTACGCGTCTGTCATGACGTCGAGGCCAAACTCGGCCGGCAGGAAGCGCGGGCACACGTTCTCATCGGTCGCGACCACCGACGCGGCCAGGCGCGTGCCGATGACGCAGGCCTCGCCCAGGGTCTTGCCGTAGGTGAGGCCGATGGCGACGCCGGCAAAGAACGAGTCGCCAGCCCCGGTCGTGTCGACGACGGCGACGCGCTGGGCGGGGCACACGCCGCTCGCGCCGTCGATTTCGGCGTAGACCGAGCCGCCGCCACCGAGCGTCACCACCATGCTGCGGATGCGGGCCTGCTTGATCTTCACGGCCAAGGCGTCACGCATCTGCTCGGGCGTGACGTCATCGTAGTCCTCGGAGAAGAGGATGCCCGCCTCCTGTTGGTTGCAGACGAAGCAGTCGACCTTCTGGAGCAGGTCGCGGCGTTCGCTCGCGATGGACATGTTGGTGACGGGGGAGTAGACGCGCTTGTCGTGCTTCTCGGCCAAGGCGAAGACGCGCTTGAGGATGGGGGTCTCGAGGTCCATCTCCACCGCGATGCTGTCCGCCTGGGCAAAGATCTCGTCGCCCTGCTCGTCGAGCACCTCCACGAGCGCGTCGAGGTGGGGACGGCGGGAGATGGAGGCGACCAGGTCTCCGGTGTTGTCAAAGACGGCCAGCCAAGTGCCCAGGCCGCCCTCGGTGCGGACGATGTAGTCGGTCTTGCAGCGGTGGCGCTTGAGCTTCTCGATGACGTCGGTGCTCGTGCCGCTGTGGTCGACCACGCTCAGGAAGGTGGGGCGCAGCTCCACGTTGGCGATGTCCTCGGCGATGTTGCGGCTCACGCCGCCGTGCACCTCGATGACGCGTCCGGCGTTGCGGCCGGCGGGGATGTACTGGGCATACGGATAGCCCTTGATGTCCACGAACGATGCCCCGATGACGACGATTCCGTTGCCCATGCTTGCTCGCTTTCCCGCGGATGTAGGTGGCTCACAGCATACTGCAAGCGCCGTCCCTCCTGCAGCACAGGAGGGACGGCGCTGGGTGGCAGGGGCCAAAGGGGCGGACGGTTGCGCGTCACGGACTGAGCGGCCAATTGCCTCGCTCAGAGCTGGGCGAGGAAGCCGCTCACGGTCTCGCGGTACTCGTCGGGGGCCACCAGCACAGACTCGGCGTGGTTGGCGCCCGCGACGTAATGCAGCTGCTTGGTGCCCTGCGTGCGGTCGTAGAGCTGCTGCGCCGACTGCGGCGGGACGGTCGTGTCCGCGTCGCCGTGGATGTAGAGGATGGGGATGCCGTTGTCGCCGAGGGTGTCGATGGGCCGCATGTCGTCGAGCTTGTAGCCGTAGAGCACGCGGATGCCGACGTCGGCGAGGCCCACGAGGAACTCCGGGAGGTGCATCGACTTGAGCTTCTGGCGCACCGTGCTCTCGAGGTCGGCGAACGCGCAGTCCGACACGGCGAAGTCCACCTGCGGGCGGTACTGCAGCGCCTCGATGGTGGTGGAGCCGCCCATGGACTCGCCGTGCAGGCCGAGCTGGCTGATCTGCGGGTAGCGTGCCCGCGTGTCCTTGACCAGCTCCGCCAGGTCCTTGCCCTCGATGAGCCCGTAGGTGGCGTGGGTGGGGACGTCCTCGCCGTGGCCGCGCATGTCATAGACGATGCAGTTGTAGCCCAGGCCCATGAACAGCTGCACGTATTTGAGCGAGCCGATGTGGTTGTCCGTGTTGCCGTGCGAGAAGATGACGTAGCGGTCCGTCGGCTGGGGGTTGTGGAGCAGCTCCACGTGCAGCTCGTAGCCGTCGAAGCTCTTCACGACGTAGTCGGTCTTGTCCAAGTCGTGGTAGAAGCTCGTGTCGTAGCGCGCCGACTGCCAATCCCAGGCCTCCTGTATGGTCGGGCGCTTCCCGTTCATCACGATGTGTGCGAACACCAGCGTGAACACGCAGACGAGCACGAGCACGACTGCCACGATTCCAAGCACCACCATGCCGACCTTCTTTCCGCCCTGCGATGGCATCACGACCATCTCCGCTCTGCATCCGTCACGTGCGCTGTCACTCGGGAAGTATACGGCAACGTTTCTGCCCTGACGGCGCTTGGCGTCGGGTGATTGAGGAGGGCTGGGACACGTGACGCGCAAGACGGTCGCCACGTTCCAGGGCAAGATGCAGGTCGGCAACGAGGTGGACGAGCGGGGCAACCCTTTGTCGGACGGCTACGCCATCATCGACAAGGACGACATGCCCGTGCTCCGGGAGGCCGACGTGTGCGGCAACATAGGTAGCGTGCGCGAGCTGATCATCGACTACATCGAGAACGTCCTGGGCGGCGAGCTCAGGGCGGAGTGTGACGACAACTGGCAGCTGACGGGCATCGCCTGGGACCAGGGGCTGCACGAGCATGCCGTGCAGCTCGTCGCGGACGGGACTATCGCCATGGAGTATGACGACAAGCACCTGCCCGCGGTTCCCATCACCGAGGCTGACGTGCGCACGGCGACGACAGCGGCGGCAAGCTAGCCAACGCAATCGCACCGTTCGCTCTATCGAGAATTGTGCGCCTATTTGTTGGGGTCGGGCTGCAAGCGCTTGGGTATAATCACGCCTTGGTACCGCATCTTGGCAGATCCAAGTTGCACTGCAAAAGGAGGATTCATGAAGTCCAACAAGTTCACCGCCACGCTGATCGCGGGCACCTTCTCGCTCTCGATGGTTCTTGCCGGCTGCGGCGCCAGCCAGCCTGCCGCGACCACCACGGCCGCGACCACCACGGCTGCCACTACCGCTGCCGCCACGACGCCTGCCGCCACCACCACGGCTGCGACCACGGCTGCCACCACCGGCACGGCCGCCGAGGACACCATCCTGTACTGGTACGGCGAGTCCGACAAGGGCGACGCCGTCATCTATGGTGAGGACGACAGGGACGACACCGCGGCCATCCTGGTGTTCGGCGCCCACGAGGGGAGCGACCCCGAGCTCTTGCTGTACAGCGGCACCACCAAGGCTGATGGCACCAAGGTCACCATCACCGACTACGAGACCAAGGAGGCGTTCTCCTTCGACGTCGTCGAGGCCAGCGACAAGGGCATCGTCATCGACCTGGGCACGCACGGCAAGGTTACCCTGAACGCTGTCACCCAGAAGCAGTTCGAGGACGAGCTCAACAAGATCGCCGAGGAGATCAACAAGATCGGCGACGAGCTGCGCAACATGAGCGAGGAGGACATCAACCAGTTCCTCGCCGTGCTGGGCACCGCCATCCAGGCCGAGGCCAACGGCGCCATGGCCACCAACAAGTAGGCAGCGACCGCAAGGACGCAGGCCGCTGTCACGGCGACAGCGTGAGCTGTGCTTTCCAAGCTGTTGTGCTCGACGTGGGGTCCCTGTGGGCCCCACGTTTTTTTGTGCCGCGGGAGGGCGCGTACCGCCATCTCGTCGATGGCACGAGGCGGTCGTCTCTCCCAAACTGCGCCGCGAACGCATCGTTACCGATGCCCGCTCTCTTCCGGCCCTTTCCGAGTGGCAGCGCTACAATGGTTTCCCCATTGGGTACCGAGAGGAAGGATGGCTATGAAGAAGTACATTGCAGAGTTCATCGGTACGTGCGTCCTCGTCGTCATGGGCTGCGGCACGGCCATGCTGGTGGGCTGTGACCCCGCGTATGGGAGCGGTTACCTGCTCACGGCGCTCGCCTTCGGCCTTTCGATCGTGGCGATG
>CACXFF010000366.1 GCA_902766805.1 uncultured Coriobacteriaceae bacterium
ATCTGTCCGTCGCGCAGGAGCAGGTCCTCGGTGGCCTCGATGCCCTGGTCTTGGGCGTCGATGCTCAGCGTGACGTCATCGACCTGCACGCTGCCGTATGCGTCGATGCCGTCGCCCGCGCAGGTCATCGTGAGCGTGCCGCCGCTCAGGTAGACGTTGGCGCCCTGTCGCTCGTCGTTCTCCACGTGCATGCCGTCGTGCCCGGCGTTCAGGACGTAGCTGCCGCCCGTCACGGCGATGCCGTCGTCGGCCCATAGGGTGTGCTGGCCCGCCTCGATGGTCAGCGTGCCGCCAGCCAGCAGGATGGTGTCGCGGCTGGTGATGCCGATGTCGGTGGACACGACGGTGAGCGTGCCGGTGCCACAGATGGTGAGAGGCGCCTTGACGAAGAGTGCCGCGTCCACGTTGCCGTCGTCGAAGCTGCCGGTGGTCGACAGAGCGTTCTCGGTGCCCGCTGCCAGGATGACGGTCACGCTGCGGGCGCTCTTCACGCGCAGCGCGGCGCTCGAGGCGCAGCTCACGGACGCGTCGGCGAGCACGATCGTCACGTCGGCGTCGCTCGGGGCATTTACGAGGACCTGGCCGTTCAGGCTGCCGCTCAGCACGTAGCAGCCCGCCTCGCTGATGGTCACCGTGCTGCCGCTCGCCTCGACGCCCGCGCCGTCGGCGGTCGTGCCCGCATCGGACAGGCTCACGTGAATCGCCGTCGCGTCGTCGTAGCGTGCGTCCGTCGCGCCGGAGGTCAGGCTGGCGACGCTCACCACGTCGGGGGCGATTGTCGCGTCGGCGCTGGCGCTGATTGTGGTCGTGCCGCTCGTGGCGTTGCCAGCGCCCGGCTGCGCGCAGCCGTGGAGGGTGAAGATGAGCGCTGTGGAGGCACCCACGCGCACAAGCTTTTTGGTGTTCATAGCAAAGCTCCGATCTGTTCGGGGGTGACGCTTGCCTCAAGACACACTGTAGGGAGCGTACCGTAAGCTAAACTAAAGGCTGATTTGACGCCGACAAACGAAGGGACGAACGGCTTGGAACCCACGCAGATACGTCTCACCATTCCCGATTCTGTCGACATGACCGCGCTCATGGGTCCTGCCGATTCCATCCTGCGCCGTGTGGAGCAGGCCACGCGCGCCGCCGTGACGGTTCGGGGCAACCAGATCTCCATCACGGGCGCTACGCAGGACGTCGGGCAGGTGGCCACGCTGTTCAATCGCCTCATCGAGCACGTGGAGGCAGGGGACAATCCCAGCCCCGACGACGTGGTCCTGCTGCTGGACCAGGTCGAGCGCGGCTATCGTGCGCCCGCGTCGTTGGCAGACGACGTGCTGCTCACCTATCGGGGACGGGCCATCCGGCCCAAGACCCAGGGCCAACAGCGCTACGTGGAGTCCATCCGGCACAACACCATCACCTTTGGCTTGGGGCCTGCGGGCACGGGCAAGACGTACTTGGCCATGGCCATGGCGGTCGCTGCCTACAAGCGTCGCGAGGTCGGCCGCATCGTGCTCGCGCGTCCTGTGGTGGAGGCAGGCGAGTCGCTCGGCTTTTTGCCGGGCACGCTGGAGGAGAAGCTCGACCCGTACGTCCGGCCGCTCTACGACGCGCTCTTTGACATGCTCGACATCGAGAAGGGCAACGCCCTCATCGAGCAGGGCGTGATTGAGATCGCGCCGCTCGCCTTCATGCGCGGGCGCACCTTCAACGACGCGTTCGTGATCCTGGACGAGGCGCAGAACACCCGTCCCGAGCAGATGAAGATGTCCCTCACGCGCCTGGGCTTCGGGTCCAAATTCGTGGTCACGGGCGACTCGTCCCAGCGCGACCTGGGCGGGCTTTCGGGCGTGGAGAGCGCCCGGCGCATCCTGGAAGGCATCGACGACATCGCCTTCATCGACTTGGGCCGTGCCGACGTGGTGCGTCACAGCCTGGTCGGCCGCATCGTGGACGCCTACGAGGCCGATGCCGCGCGCCTGCGCGAGGGGGTGTCACGATGAGCCTGTTGGCCGAATTCGACGTGGTGGACGAGGCGGCCACCCCCTGTCCGCTGAGCGAGCAGGAGCTCGCGGACACGATCGCCTACGTGCTGGAACACGAGGGCGTGCAGGTGCCCTGCGCGCTGTCGCTCACCCTCGTGGATGACGAGCGCATGGCCGAGCTCAACGCCGAATGGCGCGGCCAAGAGCGCCCGACCGACGTGCTCTCTCTGGAATGCGAGCGTCCCGACGAGGCGGTGGGCCTCTGCGAGCTAGGCGACATCGTTTTGGCCCCGGCCTACGTGCGGGCCCAAGCCCCTCACTTCGGCAACAGCGCGGCAGACGAGTGCCGCCTGCTCACCATCCACGCCACGCTGCACCTGCTGGGCTACGACCACATCGTCGACGAGGAAGCGCAGGTCATGGAGCGGCTCGAGGACGCCTACCTGGCCGAGCTGTCTCCTGCGGCGCGCGGCGGCCGCCTCACGCGCCATACGGCGGCAGACGACGGAGCGGACGCATGATTCCCGGGTCGCAGAGCAACCATCCCACGTTCCGCCGCTCGTTTGGCTTCGCCTGGCAGGGCTTTCGCTTCGCCTTCGTCTCGGAACGCAACCTCAAGGTGATGCTGACGGCCCTGCTCGTCACGATCGTCGCGGGCTTCGTCTGCCAGCTCGACGCCTGGCGCTGGTGCGTGGTGCTGCTCTGCTGCGGGCTCGTGATCTTTGGCGAGCTCATGAACACGGCGCTGGAAACGATCGTGGACCTGGTGAGCCCCGAATACAACTCATTGGCGGGCCATGCCAAAGACATCGCCGCGGCTGCCGAGTTCTGGCTGTCGGGCATCGTCGGCATCGTCGGCCTCATAATCTTCATCACACGCATCATCGAGCTTGCGGCGTGAGCGCACGCGCGCGGACCCGCAAGAGAACAGGAGCATCTGCATGTCGCAAGCCTTCCGCTCTGGCTTCGTCGCCCTGGTGGGCCGCCCCAACGTGGGCAAGTCCACCCTGCTCAACGCCTGCATGGGCGAGCGCATCGCCATCACGAGCCCAGTGGCCCAGACCACGCGTCGGCGCATGCGCGCGGTGGTCAATCGTCCGGGCTGCCAGCTGGTGATCGTGGACACGCCAGGCCTGCACAAGCCCAAAGACGCGCTGGGCAAGGAGCTGAACCGCTCCGCGCTCGGCGAGCTGGCCGACGTGGACGTGGTGGCGTTCCTCGTGGATGCGACCAAGCCGGTGGGCAGGGGAGACGAGTGGGTCGCCACGCACGTGGACGCGGCGCGCGCCACGCGCCTGCTGGTGGTGACCAAGGCTGACTTGGCCACGCCCGAGCAGGTCAAGGAGCAGCTCGATGCCGCCCGCAAGCTCGCGCGCTTCTCCGACGAGCTCGTGGTGAGCGCCCGGACCGGCTTCAACGTGGACTCGTTCGTGAGCTTGGTCGCGTCCAAGCTGCCCGAGGGACCGCAGTGGTTCCCCGAAGATATGGACACCGACGCCTCCGACGAAGAGCTCGTCGCGGAGTTTGTGCGTGAGAAGGTCCTCTACAACGCGCGCGACGAAGTGCCCCACTCCGTCGGCGTGCTGTGCGACGACATCCAGTGGAAGAAGGACGGTCACGCCTCGGTCACGGCCACCATCTACGTGGAGCGCGAGGGCCAGAAGGGCATCCTCATCGGCAAAGGCGGCTCCATGATCAAGCGCATCGGCGTGGCTGCGCGCAAGGACCTCGAGCGGCTCTTTGGCTGCAAGGTGTTCCTGGAGCTCAAGGTGCAGGTGCGTCCCGATTGGCGCCGCGACGCCAATGTCATCAGGCGCTTGGGCTATTCCGCGGACGAATAAGCGATGCCGCGCAAGACGCAACGCGTCCAGGCGATCGTGCTCGACCGCACGCGCCTGGGCGAGCAGGACCTCATCTGTCGGCTTTTGGCGCAGGACGGAACGCGTCTCGACGTCGTGGCCAAAGGTGGTCGCAAGCCGGGGTCCAAAGTGGCGGCGCGTGTGGACCTGTTCTGCGAGAGCGACCTGTTGGTCACGCAGGGGCGGGGCAGCCTCGCGGTGATCGCCGAGAGCGCCATCGTCCACCCCCACGCGCGGCTGCGGGGCGACTACGAGCGCACCTGCGCGGCTGGGGCCCTCGCGCAGGTGGCGCGGCACACGAGCTACGAGGACGCCCAGGACGCCTACCTGTACCCCATCCTCTCACGTGCGCTCACCGCCTGTGAGCAGGCCACGGCCGTCGATGCCTCCGCGCTCGACGCGCGTCTGTCGCTGCTGGTGGCGGCCTACGTCTTCAAGGTGCTCGCCCACGAGGGCTGGCTGCCCGTGCTCGATGCCTGCGTGGGCTGCGGCGAGCCGAACCCGTCGCGTTTCTCGGCGGCTGCGGGCGGGGCGCTGTGCGAGAGCTGCGCGGCCGAGTTGCCTGGTGCCGAGCCGGCTCCGCGCGTCCAGCTGGACTGGATCTCCTATCTGCTTGGCGCGACCTTCGATCGGCTGCTGGAGGTCGACGTGGACGCGCGCACGGCCATGTGGCTCGCGCGCATGGCCCATCTGTGGGCGACGACGCACTTGGACGTGCGGCTCAAAGCCTTCGAGTTCTTCTTGGGTGTCTGACCTGGGATCCGTTGCCCTGGTGCCGCCCGCCCAAAAAAGCGCCCGCGTGTGCGGGCGCTCAGGCGAGCCGATCCTGTCGTGCCCTCCCTACAGCATGGTGATGGTGAAGCAGTGCGTGCTCGTGGCTCCCGGAGCGAGCAGCTCGATGCCGCGCTTGTGCGTGAAGTTGTCGTCCTCGTCGGTGCCGGTGGCCACGCCGGTCCAGGGTTCAACCGCCACGAACGGCGCGTCGTTGGCAGCGCTCCACACGCCCAGGTAGTCGAAGCCCGGGAAGTCCAGACGCACGCCGTGGCCGCTCGTGCGGCTGACCAGGCTCACGCTGCGCTGCGGCACGTCCTCCCAGATGAGCGTGTCAACGTCGAAGAGGCGGTGGGTGAGGGGCAGCGTGTCGCTGTCGTCGAGTAGCTCGAAGCGCTCCGACCAGTCGATGAGGCCCGTCGCGGTGGAGATGGTGGGGGAGGCGTAGCTCCAGGCCTGTGCGAAACGCAGTTCGAAGTCCTCGAAGCGCTCGCCCGCCGCGGCATCGCTGGCCAGCGGCACGTTGAAGGCGGGGTGCCCGCCTACGCAGAAGGGCAGCTCGACGCTGCCGGTGTTGGTGACTGCGAAGGTCTGCGCGAGCGTTGCCTCGCCGACGAGCTCATAGCTCATCTGCAGGCGGAAGTCGTAGGGGAACTGCGCCCGCGTCTCGTCATCGGAGGACAGCGAGAAGACGAGCTTGTCCTCGACCGCCTCCACGAGCTCGTGCTCGAAGCTGCGCGCGATGCCGTGGCGGCCGAGCTTGATCTCGCCCGCGGGGCTCTCGGCGCGGTCGTCGCGGATGTTGCCGACGATGGGGAAGAGCACTGGCGCGCAACGGGGCCACCACTGCGGGTCGCGCTGCCACAGGTATTCCTCGCCACCCTTCTTGAGGCTCATGAGCTGGGCGCCGGCGGTGGAGACGCTGGCGGACGCGCTGCCGTTGCTGATGGTGTAGACGTCGGACATGTATGCTCCTCTCACGAAGGTTTGCCATCCCATCTATTGTGCGAGAGCCGACACTGCCTTGACGTCGCGTTTCGGTGAATGCGCCCGCCGTTGGCGAACTTGTACCAGACACAAGTTCGCCCCGTGAGACGTGTGCGTGCGGTTGGGAAGCGGGCTTTCGGCGAAACGCACCAGCCAATCGGCTACAATGCAGTTCCACCTATCCACGATCCGAAGGGCTCCCATGCCCTGACCGAAAGGGGAAGCTTTCCCATGAACCACACCCAGATCTCTCGCCGTGCCCTGCTCCAGCTCTTCGGGGCGGGCGTCGCCTCGCTTGCCCTGAGCGCCTGCGGCACCCAGCAGCCTGCGACGGAAGCGGCCACCACCGCGGCCGCGACGACCGCTCCTGCCACCACTACGGCTGCTACCACTGCGGCAGCCGAGGGCCCCGTCGCCGTGCGTGTCGGCTCTCTCACGGGCCCGACCACCATCGGTCTGGTCGATTTCATGGAGCGCGCCAAGGCCGGCCAGACCACCAACAGCTTCGAGTTCACCATCGGCAAGACGGCCGACGAGATCCTCCCGCTGCTCATCAAGGGCGACCTGGACATCGCGCTCATCCCGGCCAACGCCGGCGCGGTGGTCTACAACAAGACCAAGGGCGCCACGCAGTTCCTCAACGTCAACACGCTCGGCGTGCTCTACGTGGTCACGGGCGACGCCGCGCTCAGCGATTTCGCGGGCCTGGCGGGCAAGACCGTGCTCATGACGGGCAAGAGCCAGACCCCCGAATACGTGGTGGCGCACCTGCTCAAGGCCGCTGGCATCGCCGACGCCGTGACCCTGGAGTTCAAGGACACCCCTGACGAGGTCGTGAGCGCGCTCGCCGCCGACCCCACGGCCACCGCTGTGCTGCCCCAGCCCGCGGCGACGGCTGCCTGCGCCAAGGTCGAGGGCCTCACGGCTCCCATCAGCCTCACCGACGTCTGGGCCCAGTACGAGAGCACCGGCCTGGTGACGGGCGCCACCGTCGCGCGCAAGGACTTCATCGAGGCCCATCCCGAGGCGCTCAAGGAGTTCATCTCCGGCCAGAAGTCCTCGGTGAACTGGGTCAACGCCAATCCCGAGGCCGCCGCTCCGCTCGTGGTGGACGCCGGCATCATCCCCGCGGCGCCCATCGCGACCAAGGCCATCCCGCTGTGCAACCTCGTGTGCGTGGAGGGAGCGGAGAGCAAGGACATGCTCAAGGG
>CACXFF010000367.1 GCA_902766805.1 uncultured Coriobacteriaceae bacterium
CGAATACGTCGAGGAAACCGAAGACGTCGAGTACGTCGAAGAGGAGACCGAAGAGGTCGAGTACGTCGAAGAGGCCGAGGAAGTCGAGTACGTCGAGGAGCCCGAGGCCGAAGAGGAGCTCGTCGAAGAGGTCGCCGAGCAAGAAGCGGCTGCTGAAGAGCCCGCTGAAGAGGCAGACCCCGAGGTCACGGAGACCGAGGAAGAGCCTGCCGAAGAGGCCAAGGCGGAAGACGAGGCGCCCAAGAGCAAGAGCCGTTCGCGCGCCAAAGGAAAGGGCCGCAGCGGCAGTCGGCGCGGACGTCGCAAGAACTAACGTCTCCCCTAGCACGAACCGTTAACACGGGAGGCCATGCCCACACGCACGGGCATGGCCTCCTTGTTATCCGGTGTTACCGTAGAGCCGAAGGCTCTACGGTAACAAACTACAGGCGTCCCAGGACGTGTTGGATCTCGAGGGCACGGACGAGCTCGAACCAGCCCGTGACGGACAGGCCGTCATCCAGCCTGGCCTGCATGACCTGCGCGAGGTATTTGATGGCCGTGCCCTCCTCGTGCTGCAGGAACGCGTCCGCCGAGGGGTAGGTTTCCGGAGCCGCGTGGCTCACGATTGTCGCGTAGCAATAGACGGCTGACCTGGCAACCGGCATGCGCGAGAGCTGCATCAGCGTCAGACGGGCAATGCTCGGGTCGAGCTCGGGCCACTCGTGGCTCACGGCAGCGAGCCGGCCCAGCTCGACGAGCTGGCGGACGTCGGACCGTGCACGCATGCAGGCGCGCCCCAGCAGGTTCTTGCCCTTCCACTCCGCAGGGTTGGCAAAGCGCGGGTCGTCCGCCGTCACGCCTGCGCCCCACACCTTGTCGTAGGGAGACGCCTCGGCCAACAACGCTGGACCCGTGGAGAGCAGCAGGTTGCGCACGCGCTCGTTGGCAATGCACTTCTCGCGGATGCCGTAGTAGACCAGCTGCTCGCGCACCGCGCTCCAAAGGGCATCGTCATAGGGCTCGACCTCGGCGCCAAGGTCCTTCGCCTTGCGCGGGGTCGGCGCGGCAAGGATCTGCCCGGCCTTCTCCATGTCCCCCATCAGACAGGCCTTCTGGCACATCATCCAGTGTTCGCTCGTGGCGAACCACGTGTCGCAGAAGTCGAAACCCGCGGGGTACCAGTTGCTCAGGCAGCCGAACAGCTCGGTCTCACGCCAGAAGCCGATCTGCGTCGGGCGCGTAATGCCCTCGTCCAGCTCGCGCAGCCGCAGCAGGATGCGATAGACGAAGCCGTCCTCGAGGCAGCGCGCCATCGTCCCTTCGGCGAAATGGTCGGCACGGTGCACCCAGGTGAGCATGGCCAAGGTGGCCTTGACGTCGAGCGCCTCGATGTCGGCAGACCAAGGGCGCACGCCTTCCAGCCCGTAGCTGTCGAGGGTGTCACGATAGTGCTTGTCCACGATGTCGGGCAGGTACATCGCGTGCGTGAGCTCGTTGCCCAGACGCCCCGCCTCGTCAAAGCCCAGGCGTTCTATGTCGTCGACGAAACTGGTCACATGCTCGTACATCTTCTGCCCCACATCTCCTGCCGTACTCTCGTCCCGAGGCCGCGCGACAGCCCTCGAGCGCGTTGGCCATTCCGTGCCGCACGACGCCCGTCAGCCCCAACCTTACGAGCATACCTGAGTCGGGCGCTCTGCGATACCGTCAATGGACACGCGCGCCCAGAGCCTCGCCCCAAAGCCTCGCGATCACTCCACCGACTTGATCTCGTCCTGCAGGTCCTGCTTCAGGGCATACGTGTCGAAGGCAGCTTCCTTGGGAAGGTCGATCTCTATGCTGCTGATCTTGTCCACCTTGGCCTCTCCCGCCCGCACGCTCACGTCGAACACGTGGCCGCCCTGTCTGCGGTCCTCGGAGAGGAAGTGGAGGTGCCAGCCGGGCATGTTGATGCCGTCCATGTAGTCGGGGAAATACACGCCCACCAGCGACCCGCGGATGTTCTCAAAGACGAACGCGCGCTGGGTCTTGCCGAGGATCTGCTTCAGGCTCACATGATGCGAGCGGTACGGGCTCTCGGAACGCGCGTCGACCTTCGTGAACTCCCCGTCGATGCGCACGACCTGCATGCTGTTCAGGCCAAAGCGCTCCTCGATCCTTTCCGTCAGCAGCGCCCTGAGGGACTCGATGTCGGGCACGGCGTCCAACGCGAAGCGCTGCTGGCCCTCCA
>CACXFF010000368.1 GCA_902766805.1 uncultured Coriobacteriaceae bacterium
CGCCGATGCCCGCCGCCGTGGTGGTGTGGGAGTCGGTGCCCACGCAGCTGTCGAAGCACGCGAGCTCGCCCGCGCCGCCCCACAGCACGTCGGTCGCCACCACAGGCGAGATGTCCTCCACGTTGATCTGGTGGCAGATGCCCTGTCCAGGCGGCACGATGCGCACGTTGCTGAACGACTCCTGGCTCCATTTGAGGAACTCGAAGCGCTCGCGGTTGCGCTCCAGCTCGATGCGGCGGTTGCAGCCCTCCGCGTCGGCAGAGCCCGAGACGTCGGCGGCCACGGAGTGGTCGATGACGAGCGTGCAGGGAATCTTGGGGTTGACCTTGCGCGGGTCTCCCCCACGCTCCACCATCGCGTCGCGCATCGCGGCGAAGTCACAGAAGACGGGCACGCCTGTGAAGTCCTGGAACAGGACGCGCGCGGGCATGTACTCCACCTCGTCGCCCGCCGCGCCCGCGGCTACGGCACGCACCACGCGCTCGGCGGAGCGCACGGCCGCCTCGTCGTCCTCGGCGCGACGGATGACGTTTTCCAGCAGCACGAGCGCGGCAACCGGAAGGTCGGCCACGTCGGGCAGCTGCGTGAGGTCCACCACGCGTCGTTCGACGCCGGCCGCGCTCAGCGTGCGACCCGCGCGCGCAGCGAGCACCCCTTGCCTAAATGCTGTGAGATCCATCTTTTGCCTCCAACCTTCCGAAGAGACGCGCCACGGCATTGGCCCACGCCTCGTTGCGAGCGAACAGGTCATACAGTATCCAGAACAACGCCAGGGAGGCGATCCCCAGCGCGCCCAAGAGCAACCAGGAACCCAGCGAGAGGTCCACCAGGAAGAAGATCGTGCGTCCAAAGAGCACGGTAAGCACGTACGCCACGATGATCGAGCCCAAAAGCAGGCGCCGCAGCGGCGTGAAAGGCAGCGACAGGCGCACGATGAGCGCGATGCCCGTGATCGTCACGATGCCCAGGCACACCACCGACAGCTCGGCCGTGGGGATGGACATCACCCCGCCCAAGATGGCCGCCAGCGCGACCGAGACCGAGATGGCGATGGAGGCGGGCAGGCTCTTGATGAGCACGTTGGTGAGGAAATGGCCCTGCACCAGGTCGTGGTTGGGCTCGAGCGCCAGCACGAAGCTCGGGTAGCCGATGGTGAGACCCGAGACCAGCGACATCTGGATCGGCTGCATGGGGAAGGGCGGCATGATGATGGAGAACGCCGCGACGAAGGCGCTCCACACCGTCTTGACCAGGAACAGCGCCGCGGAGCGCTGCAGGTTGTTGATGGAGCGGCGCCCCTCGGCCACGACCTCGGGCATGTGGGAGAAATCGTCGTCCACCAGCACGATGTCGGCGATGTTGCGCGCGGCGTCCGAGCCGCTCGCCATCGCCACGGCGCAGTCGGCGTCATGCAAGGCCAGCACGTCGTTCACGCCGTCGCCGGTCATGGCCACCGAGTGGCCCTGGGCCTGCAGGGCGTGCACGAACGCGCGCTTCTGCTGCGGCGTGACGCGCCCAAACACCGTGTAGCGGGACATGGCCTGGGCCACGTCTTCGTCGGTCTCGAGCGTGGAGGCGTCCACGTAGCACTCGGCATGCGGCACGCCCGCGGTGGTCGCGACGGCCGAGACGGTCGCCGGGTCGTCGCCCGAGATGACCTTGAGGGTCACGCCCTGCTGCGTGAAGTAATCCATCGTCTGGCGGGCGGACGGGCGCACCTCGTCGCGGATGGCGACGAAGCCCGCGCAGCCCACCGATCCCACGATGCCGCCCTCGTCATCGAAGCCGTCGGCATTGGCCAGCACGAGCACGCGCTCGTCGGGACCGTAGCTGCGCAGGCGGTCCTCCACGTCGTGCCAAGCATCGCCCAGGACGAACTGGGCGGCACCCAGCACGAAGCACAGGCCTTCGGCCGTCACGCAGCCGGAGTACTTGCGGGCGCTCGAGAAGGGCACCACGCGCGTGATCGGGAGCGGCTCGATGTGCTCGTCGGCGCAGAACTGGAGGATGGCGGACGTCGTGGCGTTGGCATCTTCGCTCGTTGCCTGCGCGATCGTGGCCGCCATCGTCGCCGCCCAGGCAGAGTCGCCCTGGCCCAGGCCCTCCACGGCGTCGACCTCCATGCGCCCGCTCGTGATGGTGCCCGTCTTGTCCAGGCACAGGGTGTCCACGCGCGCCAGCTGCTCGATGCAGTAGAGCTGCTGCACGAGCACGCTCTTGCGCGCCAGGCGCTGCGTGGCGATGGCGAGCACCGAGCTGGTGAGCAGGATGAGGCCCTGCGGGATCATGCCCACCACCGCGGCCACCGTGGTGAGCACCGAGCTGGCGTAGTCGCCCGAGCTGGCGAAGGAGCGGGCAAAGAGCGCCACGCCGATGGGCACGAGCAGCAGCACCGCGAAACGGATGATGGTGGAGAGCGTGGACATGATCTCCGACTTGACGACCTTGGCCTGCTTGGCCTCGTCGGTCATGCGGTTGGCAAACGAGTCGGAGCCCACGCGTATGACCTGGGCATGGCAGCTGCCCGAGTCCACGAACGAGCCCGAGAGCAACTCCTCGCCTGGCCCGTGCTCCACCGGGACGGACTCGCCCGTGAGCAGGCCCTCGTGCATGTGCACCACGCCCGACACGACGCGGGCGTCGGCCGGCACCTGGTCGCCATGGCGCAACACGATGAGGTCGCCGAGCACGATGAGGTCGGCGGGCAGCGCGGCCTCCGCGCCGTCGCGCACCACGGTCACGTCGCGCGCGGCGAGGATGGCGAGCTGGTCTACGAGCTGCTTGGAGCGCACCTCCTGCACCACCGAGATGATCGTGTTCAAGACCGCGACGAGGATGAAGAGCAGGTTGCGGTAGGAGCCCGTGGTGAGCACGAGCACCGCCAGGGCGACGTTCACGAAATTGAAGAGCGTGAACGTGTGCTGACGCACGATCTGCGGGATCGACTTGGTCTGCACGCCCGCGCCGTCGTTGCCTTTGCCCTCAGCGCGCAGCGCGTCCGCCCGCGCCGTCGTCAAGCCCTGATACTCTTCCATATCTTCCACACGCACCACGTCCCCAACAGGAGCATCTCACACATACGTACTTGACTATACCGTAGCCACGGCCGCACGGACGCGCGGCAGGCCAAACCCCACAGGCCTGAAGCATCCTTCAGGCCTGTGGCACAACGCCGCGGCGCGCGACGGCCCCGCAGTCCGCTGGCCCCATGCCCGCGCCTACGAGAGGTTGACACGGCCCCCGAGCGCTTGGTAGTCCTCCCAAAAGCCCGGATAGGACTTGCGCACGCACTCCGCGCCCTCTATCGTGACCGGCCCTGCGGCACGCGTGGCCGCGATCGCGCACATCATGGCGATGCGGTGGTCGTTGGCGGCATCGCAACTGCCTGCGTCCAGGCCTTCCACGCCCTCGAAGTCCAGGCGGTCGTCTGACGCCCGCACGCGTGCGCCCAGGGCTCCCAGCCCCGCAGCGACCGTCGCCAAGCGGTCCGACTCCTTGAGCCGCAGCCGCGCCACGCCCGTGAGCGCGCTGTGCCCGGACGCGCAGGCGGCCACGGCCGCGACGGGCGGCACCAGGTCAGGCACGTCGTGCATGTCAATCGTGCAGGCGCGCAGGCGTCCCGGCACGAGCGTCGCGCGTCCCGCGCCCTGCTCCACGTGACAGCCGAACAGGGCCAGCGCCCCGGTGACCGCGCGGTCGCCCTGGACGGAGCGCAGGTCGAGGCCCTCCACGCCCACGCGCGTCCCGCACACGGCACCCGCGCAGAGCCAGAAGGCCGCGGCCGACCAGTCCCCTTCCACCGCGCAGCTGCCCGGGGAGCGATAGCGCGCGCCGGCCGGCACCTCGTAGCCCACGGCGTCGTCCCCCTCGCTCACGTCCACCTCCACGCCAAAACGCGCCATGGCGCTCAGCGTGAGGTCCAGGTAGGGCCGCGACTCCACGGGCTTGGCCACCTCCACGCGCACTCCGCCCATGACGGGGCCGGCGAGCAGCAGGCCCGTCACGTACTGGCTCGACACGTTGCCCGGCATCCGGTAGACGCCGCCCGCGGCACGGCCTCCCAACTCGAGCGGAAAGCTCCCCTGCGGCGAGAGCCTGGCGCCCGCCGCCTGCAGCTGCTCGTAGAGCGGCGAGAGGGGGCGCTCGGCCAGCCGCCCGCGACCGGTGAGGCGCGCACCGGCACCCGTCGCCGCGGCAACCGGCAGCAGGAAACGCAGGGTGGAGCCCGACTCCGCGCAGTCGAGCAGTGCCCCGGGACACGCCCGCAGCTGACCGCCCTCACGCGGCAGAGGCGTGACCCGAACCACAGCGTCCGCGCGCTCCACCTGCGCGCCGAGCGCCGTCAGACAGGACAGCGTGGCGTCGATGTCGTCGTTGGAGCCCTCGAGCGCGATGGTGCAGGGGGCGTCGGCCAAAGCGGCGCAGATGAGCATGCGGTGCGCGACCGACTTGGAGGCGGGGGCCTTCACCGTACCGTGCAGGGGGCCGGGCGTGATCGTCGCCCTCATCGGCCGGCCTCCGTCCCCAGGCGCACCAGCTCGGCAAACTCATCCAGCGTGAGCGTGCGCAGCTCGCAGCGCCCGATCTCGAGCGGCAGGACCACGTTGATGGTGGACCCGTGGCGCTTCTTGTCGGCAAGCGCCCAACGGTAGACCTCGTCGGCGCCCAGCTCGGTGCCCGTGGGCAGGCCATGGGCGGCCACGCAGCGTTCGATCATCGCAGGCAGCCCGGGATCGCACAGCCCCCAAGCCGCCGTGGCACGCGCAACGCAGCACAGGCCGGCGGCCACGCTCGCGCCATGTCCCAGGCGATAGTCGCTCGCAGCCTCGATCGCGTGGCCGAGGGTGTGGCCGAGGTTGAGGGTCTGGCGCAGGCCACGCTCGCGCTCGTCGGCGTTCACCACGTCGCGCTTGATCTCCACGTTGCGCGTGACGACGCGCACGAGGCGCTCATAGTCGAGGCCGTCGGCGCCGCGCTCGGTGAGCGGGTGGGCGGCAAGCTCGTCGAAAAGGGCCGGGTCGGCCAACACGCCGTGCTTGATGACCTCGCCGCAGGAGTCGGCGAACAGCTCGGGCGACAGCGTGCCCAGGCAGGCTACGTCCGCCACCACCACGCGCGGCTGCAGGAACGCGCCGCACAGGTTCTTGCCCGCGGAGATGTCCACCGCGGTCTTGCCGCCCACCGACGAGTCCACCATGGCCAACAGCGACGTGGGCACCTGCGCCACGGCGCAGCCGCGCATGTAGCACGCCGCGGCGAAGCCCGCCATGTCGCCCGTCACGCCGCCGCCGACGGCGACCACCACGTCGTCGCGCGCCATACCGGCCTCGGCCAGGCCCTCCACGATTCCCGCCCAGGTCTGGATCGTCTTGTGGCGCTCGCCCGCTGGGAAGCTCAGCTGCCGCGTCTCGTAGCCCGCGGCGGCCAAGGAGGCCTCGACGCGTCCCGCGTAGAGCGGGGCCACGTGGGAGTCGCTCACCACGCAGGCCATGCGTCCGCCGGCCGCGGCACGCACCAGCTCGCCCGTCCGGTCCAGCACGCCGTTGCCCACGTGCACCTCGTAGGCACGAGAGGGCGTGCGCACGTCCACCACGCTCATCGGGCCTCCGCCTCCTTCTTGAGCCGGTCGCCTTCGGCCAGCAGCTCGTGCAGGCGTTCCGCGTCGCGCGCGTCGATGGCGTCCTTGTAGGCCTGCAGGTTGTCGATGAGGGTGCCGACCTCGCGCGAGAGGTTGTCGGCGTTGTCCAGGAACAGCTCGGTCCACATCGTGGCGTTGAGGCGCGCGACGCGCGTGAGGTCCTTGTAGCTGCCCGCGGAGAAACCCTTGTGCGCGAGCGCCGAAGGGCTTTTGACATAGGCGTTGGAGACCACGTGTGCGAGCTGCGAGGTGAAGGCGATGACCTCGTCATGTTCCTCGGCCGTGGCGTACTTGAAGCTGCCGAAGCCACAGGGCGCGAGCAGCTGCTGCAGGCGGTCGAGCAGCTCGAGGTTCTCGACCGAGTCCTGGCGGGGCGGGACGAGCACCATAGGCGCCCCCTCGAACATGTTGGTGCGCGCGTGGGCAAAGCCGGAGTACTGCGTACCCGCCATGGGATGCGCGCCGACGAAGGTCCAGGGGCGCCCCTCGGCGCAGGCGAAGCACTCCTCGCACACGTGCCGCTTCACGCCCACGGCGTCGATGACGATCGCCCCGGGCGAGATGAGGTCGGCGCGCTCGCGCAGCCAGTCCACCGACATCTGCGGATAGCCCGCGAGGATGATGAGCTCGCAGGTGGGCACGCTCTGGTCGTCGAGCTCGCCGTCCACGGTCTCGATCATGGCGAAGTCGAGCGTGGAGCGCGTGCGGTTCCAGGCATAGACCTCGCGTCCGCCCTCGTGGAAGGCCTTGGCGAACGAGCCCCCTATCAAGCCGAGGCTCACGATGCCCACGCGTCCGGGGACAAAGCTGGGCGTGGTGCCGTCTGTCATGGCTCCCCCTCTCTGCGGCCTAGGCTAGGCCAAGGCCGCGCGGATGGCGCGGACCTGGGAGCAGACCCGCGCGAACTGATCGGGCGTGAGCGCCTGGCCGCCGTCGGACCACGCGGCGCTCGGGTTGTCGTGCACCTCTATCTCCAGGCCGTTGGCGCCCGCGGCCGTCGCGGCCAGCGCCATCTTGCCCACGTAGCGGGTGTAACCCACCGCATGGCTGGGGTCGGCCACCACCGGCAGGTGCGAGAGGTGCTGCAGCACGGCGACCGCCGACAGGTCGAAGGTGTTGCGGGTGCGCGTCTCGTAGGTGCGGATGCCGCGCTCGCACAGGATGACATGGGGGTTGCCCTCGCTCATGATGTACTCGGCGCTCATGAGCAGCTCGTCGATCGTGCCCGACAGGCCACGCTTGAGCAGCACCGGGATCTGGGTCTTGCCGACCTCCTTGAGCAGGTTGAAGTTCTGCGAGTTGCGCGCGCCGATCTGCAGGACGTCGATCTTGCGGTCCACGAACAGCTCCAGGTCGCGCGGGTCCAGAATCTCCGTGACGATGGGCATCTGCAGCTCCTCGCGGGCCTCACAGAGCAGGTCGAGCCCCGCGGCGCCCATGCCCTGGTTGGAGTAGGGGCTGGTACGGGGCTTGAAGGCACCGCCGCGCAGCATGGTGGCACCGGCCTGCTTGCAGGCGCGGGCGATCGGCAGCAGGTTGTCGCCCTCCACCGAGCAGGGACCCGCGATGATCTGGAAGCTGTCGCCGCCGAGCTGCACGCCATAGCCGCAGTCGATGACCGTGTCCGCCGGGTGGAACTTGCGGTTGGCTGCCTTGAAGGGCTCGGAGACGCGCTGCACGCGCTCGATGATGTCCATGCCCTCGAGCAGGAACGGGTCGATGAGCGAGGTGTCGCCCACCAAGCCGATGATGGTCGAGTCCTCCCCTCGCGAGATGTGGGCCGTGAGCCCCTTGGCCTCGAGCCACGAGACGAAATGCGCGAGCTGCTCCTCGGTCGCGCTATCCTTGACGACGGCGATCATACGCCACCCCTTTCAGACGTGTTCGGGCCTTGATGCTACCATCCATCCAAAGATGTGGGCCCACTGCAGGCGCTTGTGTAGTAAACTCGTTACCGCGTTGCCCGCGTAGCTCAGTGGATCAGAGCGTTCGCCTCCGGAGCGAAAGGCCGCAGGTTCGAACCCTGTCGCGGGCACCATCTCGTCTTCTGTGGCCAGTCCTTCTCCGGACCGGCCTTTTTTGTAGGCATTGTCGGCGCGAAGGAGCCATCATGCCCTCTACCATCGGCACCGTCCTCACCGTCACCCTCTTCGGCCAGTCGCACTCCCCTGCCGTCGGCTGCGTGGTGGAGGGACTGCCCAGCGGACACCACGTGGACCTCGACGAGCTCCAGGCGTTCATGGACCGCCGCGCGCCCGGGCGCGCCTCCTGGACCACGCCGCGCACGGAGGCCGACATCCCGCGCATCGTGAGCGGCCTGAACGAGCACGGCCGCACCTGCGGCACGCCGCTCGCCGCCCTCATCGAAAACACCAACACGCGCAGCCAGGACTACGACGAGCTGCGCCGCGTCCCGCGCCCGGGCCACGCCGACTTCACGGCCCAGGCCAAATGGCACGGCGAGCAGGACGTGGCGGGCGGCGGGCACTTCTCCGCACGCCTCACCGCGCCGCTGTGCGTGGCGGGCGGCATCGCGCTGCAGCTGCTCGCCGAGCGCGGCGTGCGCGTCGCCGCGCACCTGGCTGCCGTGGCCGACGTGACCGACGAGCCGTTCTGTGCGACCGAGCTCGACGACGCGTCACGCACGCGCCTCACACAGCAGATGGACGCCTTGGCCGACGGGCGCGCGTTCCCCGTGATCGACACCCGGGCCGGCGAGGCCATGCAGGAGCGCATCGCGCAGACGCGCGCCGAGGGCGACTCCGTGGGCGGCGTGGTGGAGTGCGTGTGCACGGGCCTGCCCGCAGGCATCGGCTCCCCCATCTTCGACGGCATCGAGTCCACGATCGCGCGCATGGTCTTCGGGATCCCAGCCGTCAAGGGGCTGGAGTTCGGCACGGGCTTCGCAGCGGCCGGCCTGCGCGGCTCGCAGAACAACGACCGCTACCGCATGAGAGACGGACGTCCCGCCCCGCAGACCAACCACGCGGGCGGCAACCTCGGCGGCATCACGACCGGCGCACCCGTGCTCTTCCGCATGGCGGTCAAGCCCACGCCCTCCATCGCGCAGGAGCAGGATTCGGTGGACCTCATGGCAGGGACCGACGCCCGCCTGGCCGTACGCGGGCGCCATGACCCCTGCGTCGCACCGCGCGCGGTGCCCGTCGCGGAGGCCGCCATGGCGCTCGCCGTGCTCGACAGCTGGCTCGCCTGGCCGGCCAGCGATCCGAGCTGCGACCGCTACTGAGCCGGCGACGCGACGGCTAGCAAGGTAGCGAACGCATGAGCGGCACCGGCAAGAAACGCCTGACCCTCTCGCAGCTCCTCGCCCGGCGCGCCCGAGAGGCGCAGGAGGCGCAGGAGCGCGAGCAGGAGCGCCTGCGGCGGCTGAGCTTCCTCGAGGACCTGCGCAGCCAACCCGGCTGCACCTGTCCCGACTGCCTGCGCCTACGGCAGGCACAGGACCCCGACAGGCGCGCCTGAGGCACGCTCGCATCCAGACGGCTTAGGAGCCCAGCACGCGCGCGGCCAGGTCGCGGATCGCGTGCGCATAGCCCGCGATGCCCTCGCCCGTGATGGTCTCGAAGCAGGCTGCCCGCACATAGGAAACCTGCCGGAACTCCTCGCGCTCACTGACCTGGGAGATGTGCACCTCGACAGCGGGGATGCTCACGGCCTTGAGGGCGTCGAGCAGCGCGACCGAGGTGTGGGTGTAGGCGCCGGGGTTGATGACGATGCCCGCGACCTCGCCATACGCCTCTTGGATGACATCGACAAGGTCACCCTCGTGGTTGGACTGGAAGCATTCCACGCGTGCGAAGCCCGCCTCCAGGCCCGCGCGCTCGCAGAGCTCCACGAGTGCCTCATAGTTGTCGTTGCCATAGATGCCCGGCTCGCGCACGCCGAGCATGTTGATGTTGGGGCCGTTGATGACCAGCAGCTTGGCACCCTGCACGACGAACGCCTCATCGAACGCATCGTGCGGCAGGCGCTTCTCGCTCTGGCTCAGGAGGCGCAGCAGGCGCTTGTCGGAGTCTCCCTCGCGCGCGGGGGCGTCGGCGGCGCTCTCGCCAGCCGTCCCGCCCATCCCCACGATGTCGCGCAGCCACTGCGCCTCGTCGGGGTCGATGCCTTCGGGCAGTGACGCGTCGTCCTCGGTCGGCACGGGCTTGACCTCCCAGGCGTCGGCCTCGGGAGCCACGTCCTCGGCACCGGGCGCCTTGCGATAGCGGCGCTCGTTGTGGTTGAGCCCCGTGAGCCCCACGAAACGCTCGAACACGCCCTCGATGATGGCAGGGCCAAAGACGACCTCGATGCCGCTCTCGCCGTACGGCGCCACCCCGAGCACGCCAGGAAGGCGCAGGAGACGCTCGAAGTTCACTTGGCCAAGGTCGAAGAGGGAGAGGCGAAGGCGTGTCATGCACACCGCGTTGCGCTCGACGTTGCTCCTGCCGCCCACGGCGTCGAGGACATTGTGGGCGACCAAGCCCAACGTAGCGTTATCCATCTCACTCCCCCCAGCCGTGAGCCGGCGCAACGCGCAGCGGCACCCGAAACAGCACAGGAGACATGATGAAGGATGAGCCGCTCATACCAGCCCGAAAGACGGCATGTGGCAGAGCCGCTCCGCAGACGGTAGTGCGCCGCTCCTTATAGGCCAAAGAGCTCCTGCAAGGCACGCGCGTCCCCTGCAGCCGAGCCCGTACAGGCAAGCACCACGTCGGCCCAAGAGCGGTACAGGGGCATGCGCTCCTGCGCGATGCGCGCCACGCCCTTGCTCTGGGAGACCGGCCGGCCGTCGGTCGCAAGCTCCTCCAAGGGACGGTCTATCATCACGATGACGCCGTTCTGGTGCAGGACCTCATAGTTCTCGGGCCGCGTGACCACCCCGCCGCCACAGGCGATGACCAAACCGCTGCGACCACAGGCCGCGCGCAAGGCGCGCGTCTCCTCCTCGCGGAACGCCGCCTCCCCCTCCCGCGCGAAAAACTCGGGGATGGAGCAACCCAGCTCGAGCTCGATGGCATCGTCCACGTCCACGAAGGGACGGTGCACCATGTGGGCGAGGCGCCTGCCCGCCCCGGTCTTGCCGCTGCCCGGCATGCCGATGAGCACGACGTTGGACATCTGCCGCTCGATGTCGGCCTCGATCTGGTCGACGAGCGCCGGGTCGAGCTCGGTGCCTTGGAACAGCTCGCTGGCATAGAACGCCTGCGCCACGAGCATGCCCAGGCCCGACACCGCGGGTATGCCCAGGCGCTCGGCCATCATCACCAGGCCCGTGCGCAGCGGGTTGTAGACGATGTCCACCACGCCCCTCAGCTCACCCAAGGCCGCCAACGTGGACTCCTCGAGCGGCGAGGCGGGGCAGCGCGGGTACATGCCCACCGGCGTGGCGTTGACCACCAGCGCCGCGTCTGCGTGGCGCGTGGCGATGGAGGCGTAGTCGTCTGCGCCGCTGCGCGAGATGACGACGACCTGCGCGCCCACCGTGCGCTCGAGCGCGTAGCGCAGAGCCTCGCTCGCCCCGCCCGACCCCAGCACGAGCACCTTGCGCCCGCCGAAAGCCTGCTGCGGCGTCGTGTCCAGGCGCGCGCGGCAGAAGCTCTCGAGCAAGTGCTCGAAGCCCAGGACGTCGGTGTTTTCGGCCAAGACGCTCCCGTCTGGCCTGCGCACCAGGGTGTTGGCGGCCCCCAAGGCGGCCACGCGCGGGCTCAGTTCGTCGGCCAAGGCCACGACGTCGCGCTTGTACGGGATGGTCACGTTGAGGCCCAGCCAAGAACCCTCACGCACGTACCCTGCGACCTCTTGGGGCTCGAGCTCCACCAGCGCGTAGGGAGTCGAGCCCAGAAGCGCGTGAATCTGGGGCGACCAACTGTGCCCCAGCGTCCGTCCCAAAAGCCCGAAGCGGCACTCGTTGCCTGCCGTCATGTGGTCCTCCTGTCGTCTCGGTCACAGCTGCTCGGAGTAGCTGCCCAGATAGCGATAGCCCTCGGCGATCTCATCGAGCGCGTTGAGCAGGTCAGCGAACTCGGGCGCCACCACGGGGCACTCGAGGTCGAAATAGAACATGAACTCGAAGTCGCGATCCGGAATGGGTCGGCTCTCGAGCTTGAGCAGGTTGATGTCGAGCGCGTAGATGCGCGCGAGGATCTTGTAGAGCGAGCCGGGCTCGTGGCTGACCGTCATCATCAGCGAGGTGCGGTCGGCACCGGGATAGACTTCGAGGTTTTTGGAGATGCAGGCGAAGCGCGTGAAGTTGGAGCTCTGGTCCTGCACGCGCTCGGCCAACGGCACCAGACCGTACAGGTCGGCGCAGCTCCTGCTGCACAGGGCCGCCACGTCCGACCGGTCGCTCTGGGCGACCTCCTGGGCGGCAAGCGCCGTGTTGGGGCGCACGTGCACCCTGGCGTTGCGCAGCAGCGGGCTGGCGAGATAGCCGCGGCACTGCGCGATGGCCTGCTCGTGGCTGTAGATCTCGCGCACGTCCTCGATGCGGGTGCCCGGCTTGGCCATGAGGTTGTGGTCCACCTTGAGGCGCACCGTGCGCACGATGTAGAAGCAGTTCTCCATCATCAGGTCGTAGACCTTGCTCACGGTGCCCGCGGTGGAGTTCTCCAAGGGCAGGACGCCATAGGCCGCCTCGCCCTCCTCCACCGCGCGGAACACGCCCGCGAAGCTCTTGTGGTAGGTGATGAGCGGGTGGCGGAACGCGCGGTCGCAGGCGAGCTGCGAGTACGCACCCTCGACACCCTGGCAGGCCACGAGGCAGTCACGCGGGAACAGCTCGGGCGTGGCGTGACGCGCGGCCTCGACGGTCTCGAACAGCTCGCTGCGCACGCCCAGGGTCGAGGTCTGGCGCGCCTTGGACATCTCCATCAGCAGGCCGAAGAGCACCGCGGCGTAGCGCGACAGCTCGGGCGGGGCAGCCTCGCTCACCGCATGGAGCTTGGCTCGCTCGCGGCTCTTGTCCAGCACGGGAAGCCCGTGCTCGAGCTTGTAGCGCGCCACCGCGTCCGACACCTCCATGCGCTGGCGGAACAGGTCGATGATGGCGCTGTCTATGCGGTCGATCTCCTCGCGGATCTGCGCGATGTCCTGCATGCTCTTCCTCCGTCTGCGTGGGTCCTGAACCCACCCTAGCGCTTTTTGGGCGGCTGCTGCGCACATCGAAACAAGGCGTTTGCGCGCCGGCGTGGGCAAGCGCTTGGCGCCAAAAAGACGTGGTCCTTTTGGCGCCAAA
>CACXFF010000369.1 GCA_902766805.1 uncultured Coriobacteriaceae bacterium
CGTATTCTCTTGCGTGCATAAGCCTAGCACAGGCCGGGCACGCATGGCCGCGCGCGCCGTCGCATCCGTCACTTCTGCGCACCAGACCTTGTGCGCAGGCGGCGGCCACCGACGATCGACGGGAATAATAGAGTCCCAATGGCGCATGGGCCAACTGGCAGTGTGCTATCCCCCAGCACGTAGCCGTTGGCCCCCGGCCGCCTTCTTGTATCTTGGCCAATTCGATTGTATCCTAGCCAGAAGTTGTTGTTTGGCGAAGATATTCCAAAAGATGGCGGAGATACCCAGATGTCGCAGTTCGAATACCAAAGAATCCTTGACAGCCTCATGACGCCGGCAGTCGTGTCCGCCCTCGGCGGCATTCGCGAGCATCGTGGCAGGCAGGAGCTCTACAAGGCACTGGAGCCCACGACGATGGAGAGGCTCTGCGAGGTCGCGAGGATCCAGAGCACGGGCGCGTCGAACCGCATCGAGAGCATCTCGACCTCCGAGGTGCGCCTGCGCGAGCTGATGGAGCAAAAGACCAAGCCCACAAACCGCGACGAGCGCGAAATCGCGGGATACCGTTACGTGCTCGACATGATCCACGAGAGGCACGACGGCATCCCCGTGACACCAGGCGTCATCCTGCAGCTCCACCGCGATCTCTACCGCTACTGCGACGTCTCGTTCGCGGGGCGCTGGAAGGATTCGGACAACGTCATCGCCGAGCGTACCGAAGACGGCCGCATGGTGGCGCGGTTCGTGCCCACGAGCGCAGCAGCGACGCCGAGGTTTATTGGGCGCATTTGCGAGGAGTACGGTCGTTGGGTGGAAGATGGCACCTACGACCTGCTACTCGTGTCGCTCGTCTTCATCTTCGACTTCGTGAGCATCCATCCCTTCAACAATGGCAACGGACGCATGAGCCGCCTGCTCACGCTGCTGCTCACATATCGCAGCGGCTACGACGTGGGAAAGCACGTGTCCATCGAGGCCGAGATCGAACGGAGCAAGGCGACCTACTACGAGGCCCTGGCCGCGAGCTCTGTCGGATGGGCGAACGGCGCGGCAGACTACACTCCGTTCGTCACCTACATGCTGGGCGTGATGGCCGCGTGCTACGCCGACCTTGACGCCCGCGTAGCGCTCCTTTCCCCAAGCGGAAAGGGCGAAGACATCCTGCGAGCGTATTTCGCGAGGCTCGTGGGGGCGGCGACCAAGAGGACGATCCTCGACGACAACCCGACGCTCAGCCGCCGAACGGCCGAGCGCGTTCTGCAGAAGCTGCAGACGGAAGGCGTCATCGAGAAGGTGGGTGCTGCGCGTGCGACCGCATACCGGCGCGTTGACAGGTGAGGAGCGCGCCAACGTCTCCATCCCCCTGGCACGGCATCTGCAATCTGACCGTTGCCGCCAGCAGCGCGGTGTGCGTGGCGGGAAATCGCGGTTACCGACGAGCATGGCGGTCACTCAAACATCATTCCGTGCGTTTGGGTGCGTTCAAGGGCGTCCACAAACGTCAATCCGTGCGTTTGGGTGCAGCTAAGTAGGTCCCCAAATGTCACTTTTGCCGTTTGGGTGCAGCCGAACGTGTACTCAAACGCACTTTCCCGCCTAGGGCGAGATTGGCACACGATGCCGCACTCATCACTTCTGCGCACAGGGAGCGCCCGTCACGCGAGCGGCCAACGCCCCACAACTCATCCCCCCATGCCAAAAACAAGCCCCCTCAGGCCCAAAGCGGACCGAAGGGGGCGATACGCAACAGAGCTCGTGGATCAGAAATACGACCCGCCCTAGTAGATGACGTGCCCGGACGATTGGCCGGTCTTCTGCGACGTGGCCTGCGCCTCATCGTCTTGCCTCCTGGGCGGAGTGTGGGTGCCGTTCGGGTCCCTGCCTCCGGACACCTCCTTGACGTCCTCTCGCTCGAGCTAGGTGGTGGCATCATCATGGGTATCTGCCATGTTGGTCCTCGCCTGTGTCTCACGTTTTCCAAACATGTTCATAATCTTACCCATTCCTTGTACCTTTTTTCAGTTCACAAGCGCCTAGCCGCGCTCCTCCGCCACCAAGCGCACGAGGGCGTCGCCAAAGGCCGCGAGCTGCGCCGGCTCGACGCGCTCGTCGAAGGACACGCGCAGACTGCCAAAGGCCAAATCGCGCGGGATGCCCATGGCCGTGAGCACGTGGCTGGGGTCCAGGCTGCCGCTCGAGCATGCCGACCCCGCCGACACCTCATAGCCCAATGCGTCGAGCTTGAGCACCGTGGTCTCGCTCTCCACGCCCTGCGTGAGCACGCTCACCATGCCTGGGAGACGATCCGCGCCCACCTCGACGCCCGCCGTCGGCACGATGTGGGTGCCCGGCGCGCACACGCGGGCGTACAGGTCGCGCGCCCTCCCGGCCACCAGCTCGCGGGTCGTCACCAGGTCGGCGCACACGGCGCGCGCTGCCGCGACGAAGGCCAGCGCGCCGCGCACG
>CACXFF010000370.1 GCA_902766805.1 uncultured Coriobacteriaceae bacterium
AGAGCGCAGCATCGACCGCGAGCACGACGTCATGCTGCAGATCAGCTCTGCTCAGCAGGCCAAGCTCGACGAGCTGCGCGCCTTGGCTGCCAAGCTGCAGACCGCGGCCGACGAGGTCGCCGACCTCGCGCGCCAGATCAACGGTCGGGTGCAGTCCGCGCAGGACACGCTGCAGTCCGCCCAGGCCCAGACGCTCTCCGACATCGTGTCGCAGGTGAGTGAGTCGCTGGACAGCTTCGCGCGCAGCGGCTCTCAGCTCGAGGCGGCCGCCAAGCTCGCAGACCCGGTCGTCTCTCAGACCATCACGCTCGCGCGGCAGTTCGCCGACGCCCTCTCGGGCGCCGACGGCGCGCTCACGGGCACGCGCGACGCGCTCGCCAAGCTCGCCGACGACGTGGCCAAGCTCGACGCCGAGCTGTCGGCCCTGCGGGCGTCCGAGGCGTGGGAGTCGGCCACCGCGCTGCTGAAGTCCGACGCGGACAGCGTGCACGACTTCCTCCTGGCCCCGGTCTCGCTCAACGAGGTCGCGCTGTACCCGGTGGAGAACTACGCGAGCGGCGTGGCCCCCTTCTTCACGAGCCTGGCGCTGTGGGTCGGCGGCATCGCGCTCGTGGCCATCTTCAAGCTGGAGGTGGACGAGGACGAGGTCGGGCCCCTGCGCCCCTGGCAGGCCTACTTCGGCCGCTGGATGACCTTCGTCCTGGTGGGCGCACTGCAGGCCATCGCGTGCTGCTCGGGCGACCTGCTGCTGGGCATCCAGTGCGCGAGCCCCTGGGCGTTCTACCTCTCGGCGCTCGTGGCCTCGTTCTGTTTCGTGAACATCATCTACGCGCTGTCGGTCGCGTTCAAGCACCTGGGCAAGGCGCTGGCCTTCACGCTCATCATCCTGCAGGTGCCGGGCTCGGCGGGCATGTACCCCATCGAGATGATGCCGCCCTTCTTCCAGGCGATAGGTCCCTGGCTGCCCTTCACCTACTCCAACAACGCGATGCGCGAGGCCGTCGCGGGCTTCTACGGCGCCAACCTCGCCTACAACCTGGGCATGCTGCTGCTTTTCGTGGTGCCTGCGCTGCTGCTCGGCGTCACCGCGCGCCGACACCTGGTCAACATCAATGCCCTCTTTGACCGCCGCCTGCGCGAGACCGACCACCTCATGGTCATCGAGCCGGTCGAGGCACGCGGCGACCACTGGCGCCTGGACACCGTGGTCAAGGCCGTGCATGCGCCGCAGGAGTACCGCGAGGAGCTCGAGGAGCGCCAAGCGGCGTACGAGACCATCTACCCGGGCCTGGTGCGCCGCGGGCTGCTGGCGCTGCTCTTGCTGCCTTTGCTGCTCTTTGGCCTGATGGTGGGATCGAGGGACAAGCTTCCGGCCACGGCGTGCTTCGTGGTGAGCATCGTGCTCATCTACAGCTTCCTCATCGTGGTGGAGTTCATACGCGATCGCTTGCAGCGCAAGCGCGCGCTTGCCGCGCTGCCGGCCGATGAGCTGGAGGAGGTCCTGCTCGACACCCTGCGCCAAGAGACCATGCCCGTCGCGCCTGTGGACGCGCTGCTGGAGCGCCGCGCCGCACGGGAGGGCAGTGGCGTGCTGACCTCGCTGCTGCACCACAAGGGCCGCTCTGCGTCCTCGTCTTCGACAGGCGAGTCAGCGGCGGATGGCGGCGCCGAGGCGGGTGCCAGTGAGTCCGCGGGGTCCGACGCGCACGTCGACGCGGATGCGCACGCCGATGCCTCCGCTGCGAGCACGTCCACCGCAGGCGAGCCCGCCGTGTCGCCGGAGGCCCAGGACAGCGCCTCGGATGAGCCGGCCTCGAAGGGAGGCGATGCGCGATGAGCCGCATCCTAGCCTTGCTGCGTCGTGACTACGCCCATGTCACGTCCAACGTCATCGCCCTGCTCGTGTGCGTGGGCCTGGCCGTCATGCCGTCGCTCTACGCGTGGTTCAACATCGCCGGCGGCTGGGACCCCTATGCCAACACGAGCCAGCTCAAGGTCGCCTTGGCCAACTCCGACGAGGGTGTGCAGGGCAGCATCATCCCGTATCGCGTGAACGTGGGCGAGCGCGTGATCTCGGAGCTGTCCAAGAGCGACAAGATCGGCTACGTGGCCACGAGCGAGGACGACGCCGTGGACGGCGTGAGCTCGGGGGAGTACTACGCCGCCGTGGTGATCCCGCGCGACTTCTCCGCCAAGCTGCTCTCGGTGCTGGCCAGCGACCCCACGCACCCACAGCTCGACTACTACGTGAACCAGAAGCGCAATGCCATCGCCTCCATCGTCACCGGCAAAGCCTCGGGCTCGGTGCAGACCATGATTGACGAGGGTCTCACCCAGGCGGTGTCCACCGCCGCGGCCGACGTGATGGGCGAGCTGTCTGGCCTGCTCGACGACGACAGCGTGGCCTCGCTGGCGGGCGCCTTCGGCGACGCCATGGAGGAGATGCTGCGCACCCTGCAGCGCGCGTCGGCAGAGCTCAAGGCCTACCAGGGCGTCGTGGCGTCGGTGCGGGGCGTGGCCGAAAGCGCGAACTCCGTCCTGGGCACCGAGGCGCCTTCGCTCGACGTGGCGAGCAAGCTGTCGGACGCGGCGAGCGGCGTGCGCGACTTCGAGACCAAGGCGTCTGCAGCCAAAGAGCGCGCCCTGGGCGCCATCGACAAGGCCTCGGGCTCCCTGGACGAGGTCACGGCGGCGGTGAACGAGGCCCTGGACGCCGCGGGCAGCGACGCCGACCAGCTGCGCTCCGCGCTCGACCGCGTGCTGTCCACGGCGCGCGAGCGCGTCTCTGACCTGCAGTCGCTGCGCGATGGCCTGGCCACGCTCGACGGGCAGCTGCGTGACTTCAGCGCCCAGCTGGACCGCACGGTGGGGGAGACCGACATCAACATCCAGTACGCCCACACGGTGAGCAACGACATCTCCGACCTGCTCTCGCGCGTGGACAACGCGCTGGGTTACCTCAATGACCTCATCGCCACCACCACGCGCGCCATCGATGACATCGGCAGCGCTCGTGGCGACCTGGACGGCAACCGCCAGCAGATAGCGGAACTGGCGGACAAGGCCCGCGCGAGCTTCCAAGACGCGCAGACCAGCTACGACGAGAAGCTCAAGGGCTCGCTCGAGCGCCTGGCCGAGGGCATCGACACCGCCGCGGACGACGCGACCAACGTCTCGGCCCAGCTCAAGGAGCAGGTCGGCAAGATCTCGCCCATGCTTTCGGGCGCCTCGAGCGACCTCAAGGGCCTCGAGGACAAGCTCGTCGCAACGGCTGCCAAGACCGACGGGCTCGCCGAGAAGGTCCAAGGCCTGCAGGACAAGCTCAACGGCGCGCTCGCGTCGGGCAACCTGGACATGCTCCGCACGATCTTCTCGGCCGACCCTGGCGCGCTCGTGAGCTTCCTGTCGGCTCCGGTGGACCTGGAGCGCGAGGCGGTCTACGCGATCGAGAACAACGGCTCGGCCATGGCGCCGTACTACACTACGATGGCGCTGTGGGTGGGCGGCACGCTCATGGGCATCCTGTTTTACGCGGCGGTGTCGCGCAAGGCTCTGGAGGAGACGGGCGCCAGCCAGCGCCACGCGTATTTCGCGCGCCTGCTCTTCTTCCTCACGGTGGGCTTCTTCCAGGCCACGCTCTTGCTGCTGGGTGACCTGTTCTTCCTGGGCATCCAATGCGTGCACCCCTGGCTGTTCCTGCTCACGGGCTGGCTCGCGTCCTGCGTCTTCATCAACATCGTCTACGCGCTGTCCACGGCCTTTGGCGACGTGGGCAAGGCCATCGGCGTGCTCATCATGGTGATCCAGGTCGCCGGCTCGGGCGGTACCTTCCCGGTGGAGATGCTCCCGCCGCTGTTCCAGACGCTGTACCGCTTCCTGCCCTTCGTGTACTCCGAGACGGCCATGCGCGAGGCTATCTGCGGCGTGTACGGGGACCACTGGCTCGTGGCCATGGGCACCTTGGCCCTGTACCTGATACCGGCGTTGCTCGTCGGCCTGCTGCTTGCCAAGCCCTTCGTGCCGGTGAATGAGTGGATCGAGGAGCACCTGGAAAAGACCAAGTTCATGTAGGTGCGGGCCCGGCTGTGTGGGCCGACGCGAGAGGGCCCTGCGGGGCCCTCGGGATAGGGGGACGAGCAATGAAGAGACGCGTGTCGGCCTGGTTGGCAGCGATTGCATCGGCTTTGGCCTTGGCGCTGGTCGGCGTGTTGGCCGGCTGTGCCATGATTGGCGAGCCCACGTCCACGGAGAGCCTGCTCGTGCGCTATGCCGCACAGCCCGACAACGCCAATTTCTCCGCACGGGTGCACGTGGGCTGCGCCGTGCGCCTCGCCAGCAAGCGCCTCACCGTCCCCATCGACGCCAGCGCGCGCACGGCAGGGGGCTCCGCCACGGGCACGGCGACGGCCGGCCTCACCGCGTTGGGCGAGACAGACCCGCGCCAGTATGAGTTCTGCGGGGAGCTCAGCGACAACCGCGTCACGTGGTACGTGCACGACGCAGGCGCCCCGGACAAGCCCTGGGAGCGCTCCGAGATCGAACTGTCCTGCAAGCTGGACATCCCGCTGGTCGTGGAGCTGCTGTCCGAC
>CACXFF010000371.1 GCA_902766805.1 uncultured Coriobacteriaceae bacterium
CCTGCGAGACCGACTTCGTGGGCACCAACCCCAAGTTCACCGGCTTCGCCGCCAAGCTCGCCAAGGCCGTCGCCGACTCCGACCCCGCCGATGTCGACGCCCTCAAGGCCGCTGACCTCGATGGCGAGACCGTCGAGGCTGCCCTCACCGAGATGATCCACGTCATCGGCGAGAACATGAAGGTCGGCCGCTTCGTGCGCTGCGCCACCACTTCCGGTGCCTACAGCAGCTACGTGCACTCCAACGGCAAGCTGGGCGTCCTGGTGGAGTTCTCCTTCGCCAACGCCGAGACCGCTGCCAACGACACCTTCAAGTCCTTCGCGCACGACGTCGCCCTGCAGGTCGCCGCGGCCAACCCCATCGCCTGCACGCGTGAGGACGTCCCTGCCGACGTCGTCGAGCGCGAGAAGGCCATCTACATGAAGCAGGCCGCCGACACCGGCAAGCCCGAGGCCATCCAGGAGCGCATCGCCACCGGCAAGCTCGAGGCCTTCTACAAGGAGCAGTGCCTCGTCGACCAGCAGTTCATCAAGGACGGCTCCGTGACCATCACCGAGCTCGCCGCCAAGGTCTCCAAGGAGCTCGGCGACGACATCAAGGTCGTGTCCTTCCAGCGCATGGCGTTCGGCGAGTAGGCTGACCCCATAGCTCAGACATAGTTCACCGTTGAGCGGCCGACATCTCAGAGATGTCGGCCGCTTTGGTATGATGCTTCAGATAGGTTTTACCGGAACGCCTGCCAGCGCGGGCTTTGAAAGAAGGGGAGACGTTTGACTGACTACAAGTACCGACGCGTACTGCTCAAGCTCTCCGGTGAGGCCCTCATGGGCAACCAGGGATACGGGCTTGACGGTGACACGATCAGCCGCCTCGCTCAGGGCATCAAGAACATCCACGACAACGGCGCAGAGGTCGCAATCGTCGTGGGTGGCGGTAACATCTTCCGCGGCCTTGCTGGCGCCGCGAGCGGCATGGATCGCGCGCAAGCCGACTACATGGGCATGCTGGCCACCGTCATCAATGCCTTGGCCTTGCAGGACGCCTTCGAGCACGCCGGCATGCAGTGCCGCGTCATGAGCGCCATCGAGATGCATGAGGTCTCGGAGACCTACATCCGCCGCCGTGCCACGCGTCACCTGGAGAAGGGCCGCGTGACCATCTTTGCTGCTGGCACGGGCAACCCGTACTTCACCACCGACACGGCTGCCGCGCTGCGCGCTTGCGAGATCGGGGCGGACTGCCTGATGAAGGCCACCAAGGTCAATGGCATCTACGACAAGGACCCCGTGAAGTTCCCGGACGCCGTCAAGTTCGACACCATCACCTACCGTGACGTCCTCACGCGAGACCTCAAGGTGATGGACGCCACGGCCACGGCCCTGTGCCATGACAACAACATGCCCATCATTGTTTTTGACATCGAAGAGGACAACGTGTTCCACCGCGCCCTGCTGGGCGAGAACGTGGGTACCACCGTCATTCGCGAGGAGGACTAATCATGAGCGAGTACACCGACAAGGCTTCGGCCGGCATGGACAAGGCCATCGACGTCCTGAAGGACAACTTTGCCAAGGTGCGCACCGGTCGCGCCAACGCCAACATCCTGTCCGACATCCGCGTTGACTACTACGGCGTGCCCACCCCCATCACGCAGGTTGCCGCCGTCAAGGTGCCAGAGGCCCACGTGCTGGTCGTGGAGCCGTGGGACAAGCAGCTGCTCGTGACCATCGAGCGTGCCATCAGCAAGTCCGACCTTGGCATCACGCCGACCAACGACGGTCACGTGATCCGCCTCCCGTTCCCTGCGCCTACCGAAGAGCGTCGTCGCGAGCTGGTCAAGGAGTGCCGTGACCTTGCCGAGCAGGCGCGTGTCGCCATCCGCAACGTGCGCCGTGACTTCAACGGCAAGATCGAGCGTGACGACGAGTTCACCGAGGACAGCGAGAAGCGCGAAAAGGACAAGGTCCAGAAGATCACGGACGAGCACATCAAGAAGGTCGACGAGCTGCTGAAGGCCAAAGAGTCCGAGGTTATGGAGATCTAGCCTTGAACGTTATCGACGAAGCCAAGCTCCGAGAGCACTTCGCCCATCCGCCCGAGGACCTGTCGCTCGACGACATCGATCTCGGGCGGATACCGCGTCATGTCTCGTTCATCATGGACGGCAACGGCCGTTGGGCGCAGGAGCGCGGGTACGAGCGTGCCTACGGACACGTCAAGGGCGTAGATGCCCTGCGCGAGGCCATCACCACGGCCGTGCGCTTGGGCGTCGACGTGCTGTCGGCGTACGCCTTCTCCACGGAGAACTGGCGCCGCCCGCAGCAGGAGGTCGAGCTGCTCATGGGGCTCTTTGCCCGCACCATGCTGGCCGAGCTGCCGCTCTTCCACCAGGAACACGTTCGCCTGCGCTTCTTGGGCGACCTGGAAGCCATGCCGGCAGACACGCGCGCGGCCTTTGAGGAAGGGCTGGCGGAGACGGAGTCCTACGACCGCATGACGGTGGCGCTCGCGGTGAACTACGGTTCGCGCGCCGAGCTCACGCGTGCCGCGCGCCTCGTCGCGCAGGAGGTCGCCGCGGGCAGGCTTGCGCCCGAGGACGTGGACGAGGAAGCCGTGGCGTCGCGCCTCTACACCGCCGGCCTTCCCGACCCCGAGCTCCTCGTGAGGACATCGGGCGAGCTGCGCCTGTCCAACTACCTGCTCTGGCAGCTGGCCTACTCGGAGTTCTACGTAACCGACATCTACTGGCCCGACTTCGACAAGTGGGAGTTCCTGCGAGCCGTAAGGGCCTTCCAGCGGCGCGACCGTCGCTTCGGGGGAGTGAAGGCATAATCATGGCAATCGGAGAGCGCCGAGACGAGCGTGACCTCAACGAGGTACCCGTGCAGCAACGCGCCACGACCAAACGCGAGGAGCGCATCGCGCTGCGCGCGGAGCGTCATGCCGCCGGCGAGCTCAGGGGCCAGCGCGTGCGCAGCGCCACCGAGAAGTTCTTGGAGCGCACGCTGGTGGGCATCATTTACGCGGGCCTCATCATCGTGGGCCTGTGGTTCGGGCCCGTCAGCACGGCAGCGGTCATCGCGCTCATGTCGTGGCTGGGCGCGTCCGAGTTCTTCCGCATGATGCGCTCGGCAGGCCGCATGCCCAACGAGGTGCTGGGCCTGGCCGCCGCGGTCGCCTTCCCGCTGACCACGCTCCTGGAGCGGCACTGGTACCTGCTCGTCTGGTTCCTGCTGGTGTGCACGGTGAGCTGGTGGTACGTCTCCAACCCGCGCTCCACCATCGCCGACGTGGCGGTCACCCTGCTCGGGCCCACCTACGTCGGCCTGATGCTGACTTCCATGGTGTGGCTGCGCCAGGCCGACGACGGCTTCTGGCTGGCCCTGGGCGTGGTCGGCTCCGTTTGGGCCAACGACTCGTGCGCCTACATGGTGGGCATGGCCCTAGGCCGGCACAAGATGGCACCGAAGATCTCGCCCAAGAAGTCCTGGGAGGGCGCCATCGGCGGCTTCGTGGGCACGATGGCCGTCTGGGTCGTCATGAGCTTCGTCTGGAAGGGCGGAGCGGGCATGAGCATCGTGCAGGCACTGGTCATCGGCGCCGTGGTGTGCGTCATGGCCGTCATGGGAGACCTGGTGGAGTCGCGCATCAAGCGCGGCGTGGGCGTCAAGGACTCGGGCACGCTGCTGCCTGGCCACGGCGGCATGCTCGACCGCATCGACTCGCTCATCTATGCGGGCATGACGGCCTACGTCGCCCTGCGCATCTGGGGGTTGTTGTGAGCATCTTCGAAGCGCCGGGCGGGCGCGCGCCGCGTCCCTGCCCTTTGCGCGTCGCCATCCTCGGCTGCACGGGCTCGGTGGGCCGTCAGGCCCTCGACGTGTGCCGCCGCCATCCCGACCGTCTGCAGGTGACGGCCCTCTCGGCGTATCGTTCGGTCGCTCAGACGCTCTCGGCCGCGCGTGAGTTCGGCGTGGCCCACGTCGCCTTCGCCGACGAGCAGGTGCGTCACGACCCCGCGCTCGCCGAGCTGCCCCAGGGCTGCGAGCTGGGCTTCGGCTCCCAGGCGGCTGCCGACCTGGCCCGCCTGGACGACGTGGACGCCGTGCTCGTGTCGGTGGTGGGCGCTGCGGGCATCCACGCGAGCCTCGCGGCGCTCGAGGCGGGCAAGATCGTCTGCCCCGCCAACAAGGAGGCGCTGGTCGTGGGCGGCGAGCTGCTCATGCCGCTGGCCCGTCCCGGTCGGCTCATCCCCGTCGACTCCGAGCACTCGGCCATCTACCAGTGCCTGGTGGGGGAGCGGCGCGAGGACGCCGTGCGCGTCTGGCTCACCTGTTCGGGCGGCCCCTTCCGCGGGCGCAGCCGCGCGCAGCTGGCGCAGGCGAGCGCAGCGGAGGCCCTGGCACATCCCACCTGGAAGATGGGCCCAAAGATCACCATCGACTGCGCGACCCTCATGAACAAGGGCCTGGAGGTCATAGAGGCGCACCACCTCTTTGGCCTGCCCTATGACGCCATCGCCGTGCTGGTCCATCCGCAGAGCCTCGTGCACTCGATGGTCGAGTTCGCGGATGGCTCGGTCAAGGCGCAGCTTGGCCCCGCCGACATGCGCGAGGCCATCCAGTACGCGTTCTCCTATCCCGAGCGCTGGTCCGCAAGCGTCACGCCGGTGGACTTCTGGGAGGTCGGGTCCGTCTCGTTCGAGGCGCCCGACACGCAGGCCTTCGCCTGCCTGGACCTGGCTGTGAGCGCAGGCCGTGCGGGCGGCACGCTGCCCTGCGCGATGAACGCCGCCAACGAGGTGGCCAATCGTGCGTTTCGTGAGGAACGTGTCGGATTCTTGGACGTCGCGCGCATCGTGGAGCAGGTGATGGGGCAGACTGTGCGAGAGCCGGTCGAGTCCTTGGGCCAGCTGATGGAAGTCGATGCGCGCGCACGAGCCTTGGCGCGCGCCTTTGTGGAGGAACGTGCCTAGATGATGGAGTTTGCCCAGGGCCTCACGTCCGCCTTGCAGGCGGTCTTCTGGGGCCTGTTGCTGTTGTTGTTCTGTCTCTTTGTCCACGAGCTCGCGCACTACCTCGCGGCGCGCTGGAGCGGCATCCGCGTCACGGAGTTCTTCATGGGGATGCCTTGCCGCTACCGCCTGAGCTGGCGTGACAAAAAGGTGGGAACGGAGTTCGGCATCACGCCGCTGCTGTTGGGCGGCTACAACCGCATCAGCGGCCTGGTGAGCCTGCCCGAGGAGCACTGTGCCCAGGTGCTGGCCTACCTGAGCGCGCACGGGACCGCGAGTGTCGCGCAGATCGCCTCTGGCTGCGGGATCACTCCCGACGAGGCCCTCGACGCGCTCACCACGCTGGCTGACTGGGCGAGCGTGGTACCGTTCTATGACCCTGCCAAGGGCGAGCACCCTTCCCAGAGCACCTATCCCGAGCTGTGGATGAGCCCGGCGCGTGACGCGAACGGCCTCACGGTGTATGACGCCGGTCACGATTTCTCGACCGAGGGCTCGAGCGCCGAAGGCGAGCCGTACGCGCTGCCCTGTGACCCAGCGAGCTTCCTCGAGCGCGAGCGCACCCACACCTTCCTGGGCGTGAGCATGCCGCGGCGTTTCGCGGTGGTCTTGGCGGGCGTGGCGGCCAACATCTGCTGTGGCCTGCTCCTGCTGGCCCTCATCTTCTCGGGCATCGGCATGGACGTGTCAGTGGACAAGAACGTCCTCGGCGCGGTCGAGCAGGGCTCGCTGGCCGAACAGGCCGGCCTGCAGGCGGGCGACGAGATCGTCGACATCAACGGTACGGCTTGCGCGAGCTGGACCGACGTGAGCGCTGCCTTGGACGTGGTGCGCGAGGGCAGCCGCACGGCCGAGCTGAGCTACCTGCGCGATGGCGTGCGGCACACGGTCCAGATGACACTGCCGCAGGACGCGTACTACTTCGGCGTAAGCGCGCCGGTTGAGCGCATGCGGCTGCCCTTCGTGGAGGGGGTCAAGCTCTCCTTCTCCATGGCGGGACAGATGGTGAGCACGGTCGCGCGGCTCTTCGTGCCCACCCAGGCGATCGAGGTGCTCGACCAGTCCAGTTCGGTCGTGGGCGTGTCGGTCATGGCGGCGACGGCCATCCAGTCCGGCCTCACCACCTACCTGTACCTGATGGCGGCGGTGTCGCTGTCGCTGGGCTTCATGAACCTGCTGCCGCTCGCCTTCCTCGACGGCGGCAAGGCGGTCTTCCTGCTCTGGGAGCTCATCTCGCGCAAGACCGTGCCGCTCAAGGTCCAGAACGTGCTCACCTACGTGAGCTTGGCCTTCCTGGGCTTCATATTCCTGTACACCCTGCGCGGCGACATCGTGCGCATCATGACCGGAGGTATCTGACGTATGCTTCCTCACGACAACACCCGTCCCGTGGCGGTCGGCTCGGTTACGGTGGGCGGCGGCGCCCCCGTCTCGGTCCAGTCGATGACCAACACGCCCACAGCTGACGCCGAGGCCACCCTCGCGCAGATTCGCGCGCTGGAAGAGGCTGGCTGCGAGATCATCCGGCTCACGGTCAACACGCAGGAGGCCGTGACCGGCTTCGCCGAGGCCGTGCGGCGCTCTCCGATCCCCGTGGTGGCCGACATCCATTTCGACCACCGCCTTGCCATCGCCGCCATCCAGGCCGGCGCGGCGGGCGTGCGCATCAACCCGGGCAACATCGGCTCGTGGGAGCGTGTGGACCAGGTGATAGACGCCGCCAAGGAGGCGGGCTGCGCCATCCGCATCGGTGTGAACGCCGGCTCGCTGGACCGTGCCTATGACGAGCGTGCGGACCTCACGCTGCCCGAGAAGCTCGTGGCCTCCGCCTGCGACCACGTCGCGCACTTCGAGGAGCGCGGCTTCTATGACATCGTGGTCTCGGCCAAGGCCCATGACGTGTGCACCACCCTCGACACCTACCGCATGCTCTCGCAGCGCCTCCCGCAGGTGCCGCTGCACCTGGGCGTGACCGAGGCCGGCACGCTGCGCCAGGGCACGGTGAAAAGCGCCGTCGGCCTGGGCATCCTGCTCGCGGAGGGCATTGGCGACACCATGCGCGTCTCGCTCACGGCCGACCCCGTGGAGGAGCCGCCCGTGGCGTGGGAGATCCTGCAGAGCCTGGGCCTGCGCCGGCGCACGCCCGAGCTCGTGAGCTGCCCCACCTGTGGTCGCACGCAGGTCGATCTCATCCCCATCGCGCAGGAGGTGGAGCGGCGCCTGTCCAGCTTGCGCCTGCCCATCTCGGTGGCCGTCATGGGCTGCGTGGTGAAC
>CACXFF010000372.1 GCA_902766805.1 uncultured Coriobacteriaceae bacterium
GCCGTCGGCGTCCTCGCTCGCCAGGTACTCGACCCAATCGATGAGGAACAGCCTGTCTCCCAGCGCGCAGATGCTGCTAGCGAACGTGAGGTCGGCGACCCGTATGCGGCTCCACGTGGCGGTGGCGACGTCATATTCCCACAATGCGGGCACCTGTTCGGCATCCCCGTCAGAGTTCTCGTCGTCGCCCTCGGGCAAACCAGCGCCGACCATGTAGACCTTGCCCTTCGTGGCCGCCAGGCTCCCATCCGTTGCAAGTTGGGGGGCATAGTCCTCTGGCAGCTCCACGGACGCCCAACTGTCCGTGGCGGTGTCATATGACCACAGGCCCGAGATGACGCTGGCGGGTGTCGAGGAGGCAAGCGCGAACAGCTTGTCGCCGCAGGACACCATCGGGCCGCACAGGCGGGCGCTCTCTTGGCTTGCGTACTCCGGCAGTGCCTGCGGCAACGAGTGGGTGCGCTCGTAGAGGGGGCGGCCTGCCGCAGCGTCGGATGAGCAGGAGAACACCGCGCGCGACACGGCGCCATCTTCGTTGACGACCTTGGCCACATGCGGGCCGTTGGCGAGCGCGCCCACGGAGGCGACCAACAGGTCGTCCTGCCAGCCGAGCGTCTCGACTTCGGCGTCGTCGACGTAGAGCGTGCCCGACGTCCCAAAGAATGACCCCGAGACAGTGAGCACGCCATCCTCGCAGACCGCCGCAGCGACGAACGGGGCTTTTTTGTCAAACGCCTCCTGTTCATGCAGGTTCACGCGCCCGCCCGTGCGGCAGAGCTCGGAGAGGCTGTCATCGTAGTCTACCGTGGCGAGCAGCTTGGCGGCACGTTCGCGCGCCTCGAGCTCCAGCTCATCGGGGCCGAGCGTCGAGTTCTCGGGCTCTCCTTGGGCGATGACGGCGAGACAGCCCGCGACGCAGGGCGTCGCCATGGACGTGCCCGCCATCGGCCGGTACGAGCCGGTGAATGCGGAGCCGTTGCCCATGGCCACGTTGTCGACATAGAACGTGGACGCGTCGCCGATGTGGTCGACCTCGGGCTTGGCGAGGCCCACCTCGGCGATGATGTAGGCCTGTCCTCCCTGCTCCCAAGCGTACAGGCCACTGACCTCGTCGATGCCCGCGTCGTCCTCGGCGAGAGCGAGAGGGTCTGTGCTCTGGAGGTCTTCCGGGTGTGGGGCGTGGCCTTCGTTCCAGGCGTTCACGTAGCCGTCCACGTTCAGGCTCATGGCGTTCCATTGCGACTGGTATACCGATCCGTTCGAGGTCGCAGTAAATCCCTTGTTCAGCTTGCTGACCCAATAGCTGTCGACCTCGACCGGCTGGCCGCCGTCCTTCTGTGCGCAGGTGATCGAGGCGATGCCGCCGGCGTACTTGTTGCCGTCGTTCGCGGCGTAGCGCAGGGCCAACCATTTCGCGTCGGTCACGGACTCGACGGGAATGGCCAGGTAGAGCGACCCAACGTCGGGGACGCGGTAGTTGTCCAGGACGTTCTCTGACGGCACGAGCGAGCGCACGTTGAACGCCATGGCGCCCTTGTCGTCAAATCCGACCTCCGTCGTGTGCCGGCCAATCTCCTGCGCGCTGGCGTCGAGGGCGGGGTTCTTGTCATAGAAGCGCACGTCAGACGTGGCCTCGCCGAAGCGCTCAAGGCCAAAGACGAGATTCTCTGCGGCAGTCGCCTCGGGGTAGAAGAGCGTGCCGTCCTTATAGGAGCTCGGAGTCGTCGTTGCGATGGGGATTGTGGAGAGGATCTCGGCACCGGGGGCAAACACGTCGGTGGACGCCTGGCCCCAGCACGAGAAGTCCGTCATGGCGCCGTCGGGCTGTGCGGCATTGACGCAGATGGCGTAGGGGCTCTGCATCTGTCCGCCCGTGTCGATTCCTTCGTCGAGGTCCCACGCAGCGTTGCCCGACGCAAAGACGGTGTTGACGCCCTGTGCGCCCAACTGGTTCACCAGGACCGTCAGGAAGAAATCCGCCGTACCTTCGCTCCAAGAACAATTGACGGCCTTCAGGTTGACCTCCCGCGCCACGTCGACCAGGAAGCCGAAGCCCTCGATTATCGCTCTTTCATTCCCCGTCCCATTGCCAGAGATTATGCGCACGCCGAAGACCTTGGCACCGTGCGCTATGCCGGAAATGCCCACGTCGTTCCAGTCTGCGGCCACGATGCCCGCGAGGTGCGTGCCGTGACTGACGTCGTCGCTGATGTCGCGCGGGTCATCTGCGCCGCTCACGTCCAGGCCATGCGGGCCACAGCCGTACTTGGCCTGTTGGGCTTCCGAGAAGGTGAAGAGCGCGCCTTGGAGGTCGGGGTGGCGCACGTCGATGCCGGTGTCCATGATGCACACGGTGCCCGAGGCGTTGGCCGGCGCGTCGGGGTTGTTGCGGCCTTCCCGCCAGCCGGGGACGTTGAGGTTGTAGAACGCGGTGGGGGAGCGCGGCGTGGTGTATCGGTCCGTGCTCTCGGAGAGGTGCCACTGCTGGTCGGTGAGGTCACCGGGATTGGGCGCGGCGGGGCCGGCTGCTGTGGGGGAGTCGGCGCTGGCGTCTGCCACGGCGGGGCCGTCGCTGCCGTTGCCGTCCGGCTGGCTGGCGGGCTGGATGGGGCCAACGCTGCGGTCCGCACCGCTAGATTGGCTGGCGAGGCCCTCATCCGTTCCCGCGGGGTCGGTGGCGAAGGCGGCAGTGTCGTGGAGGTAGTTGGGCTCGGCGGCGATGACGTCGGGGTCGTCGTACAGGTCGTGCAGGATTTGCTCCGTCGAGCGGTGCGGGTTTGCGACGTGCAGGATGGCGCAGCTGTCCGTCTCCGTGGACTGCACGCGCAGTTGGGCCTCGTCGTCGACTGAGGTCGAGGTCTTCGCGGCGTTATCTGTGGCGAGCTTGACCGCGTCGCCGTCGACCTCGGCCAAC
>CACXFF010000373.1 GCA_902766805.1 uncultured Coriobacteriaceae bacterium
ACCGTCGGCGACGTGGCCGCCGGCTTGTCCTACTCGGTCATCAAAAACGCCCTCTTCAAGGTCATCAAGCAGCGCGACTTCTCGGAGATCGGCACCCATGTCGTGGTGCAGGGCGGTACCTTCATGAGCGACGCCACGCTGCGCGCGTTCGAGCTGCTCACCGGCCGCGACGTGATCCGTCCCGACATCGCGGGCTGCATGGGCGCCTACGGTGCGGCCCTGCTCGCGCGCGACCGCGCCGGTGCCGACGGCGTGAGCACCCTGCTCTCGGCTGCCGACATCGCCGCCCTGGCGCCCACCCAGCGCAAGGTGCACTGCGGCCGCTGCTCCAACAACTGCCTGCTCACGGTCAACGACTTCGGCGGCGGCAGGCGCTTCATCACGGGCAACCGCTGCGAGAAGGGCGCCGGCCACAAGCGCCGCAAGACCGAGGCGCCCAACCTGTTCGCCTACAAGAACAAGCTGCTCTTCGAGCGTGGCGGTCTGGACCCGCGCCTGGCCCCGCGCGGCACCGTGGGCATTCCCCGTGCGCTCAACATGTACGAGAACTTCCCGTTCTGGCACGAGTTCTTCACGCGCCTGGGCTTCGCCGTGATCCTCTCCGACCAGTCGTCCAAGAAGACCTACGAGGCTGGCATCGAGTCCATGCCGAGCGAGAGCGTGTGCTACCCGGCCAAGCTCAGCCACGGCCACATCATGAACCTGTTGGCCAAAGACCCGGACTTCATCTGGATGCCCTGCGTGCGTTGGGAGCGCAAGGAGGACAACTCCGCGACCAACCACTACAACTGCCCCATCGTCATGAGCTACCCGCAGTCGCTCGGCCTCAACGTGGACGAGCTGCAGGACCCGAGCGTGGAGTACCTCGACCCGTTCCTGCCCTACGACAACAAGATCGAGCTCAAGCGTCGCCTGTACGAGGTGGTCTCGGTGCAGCGCGAGGCCGACGCGGCCGCTGGCAAGGGCCGCTTCAAGGGCAGCCACATCACGCGCCGCGAGATCGACGAGGCCGTGAACGCCGCTTGGGAAGCCGACCTGCAGTTCAAGCGCGACATGCACGAGGCGGGCGACCGCGCCTTGGCCTGGCTCGAGGAGAACGGCGGCCACGGCATCGTGTTGGCCGGTCGCCCCTACCACAACGACCCCGAGATCAACCACGCCATCCCCGAGCTGGTCAACTCGTTTGGCTTCGCCGTGCTCACCGAGGACTCGATCGCCCACAAGTTGCCGCCCGAGCGCCCCATCCGCGTGGTCGACCAGTGGATGTACCACAGCCGCCTGTATCGCGCGGCACGTTTCGTCGCCATGCGCAACGACCTGGACCTCATCCAGCTCAACTCCTTTGGCTGCGGCCTGGACGCCCTCACCACCGACCAGGTGCAGGAGATCCTGGAGGAGTCCGGCAAGATCTACACCGTGCTGAAGATCGACGAGGTCTCCAACCTGGGCGCCGCCCGCATCCGCGTGCGTTCGCTGATGGCGGCCATGGCCGAGCAGCGCGCCGAGCTCGAGCGTGAGGTCGCGCGCGGCACCGCCTACGAGGCCATTCCGCGCGACGTGCGCCGTGCCGACGGCTCGCTCGAGGAGCAGCGCAAGACCAACATCACCCAAGACGTGCCCGTCTACCGCCGTGCCGCGAGCGCCGCGTTCGAGAAGGTGCGCTTCACCAAGAAAATGCGCGACGAGGGCTACACCATCCTCGCCCCGCAGATGTCGCCCGTGCACTTCGAGATCATCGAGCCGATCTTCTCGGTCTTTGGCTACAACCTGGTGCTGCTGCCCAGCGTGGACCACGGCGCGGTCGAGAGCGGCCTGCGCTACGTGAACAATGACATCTGCTACCCGTCCATCCTCACGGTCGGCCAGCTCATGGAGGCCATCGAGAGCGGCAAGTACGACCTGTCGCGCACGGCCTGCCTCATCTCGCAGACCGGCGGCGGCTGCCGTGCCACGAACTACATCGCCCTCATCCGCAAGGCCCTCAAGGACGCAGGCCACCCGCAGGTGCCCGTCATCAGCCTGTCCATGGCGACCGGCCTCGACGAGGACAACGAAGGCTTCTCCATCAAGCCCAAGATGCTGCTGAAGGCCGCCCAAGGCCTGCTCTATGGCGACCTGCTCATGCAGGTCACGTACCGCACGCGCCCCTACGAGGCCGAGCCGGGTGCGGTCGACGCGCTCTACGACGAGTACATCGCCCGCGCGCGCCAGACGGTGGCCACCTGGTCGCGCCGCGACTTCCTCGACATCTGCCGCGAGACCATCGAGACCTTCGACCGCGTGCCTTTGGTCAACGACCGCTCCAAGCCGCGCGTGGGCGTGGTCGGCGAGATCCTGGTCAAGTTCCACCCCACAGCCAACAACGACCTCGTGCGCGTCATCGAGGCCGAAGGCTGCGAGGCCAACGTCCCGGGTCTGGTGGACTTCTTCCTCTTTGGCATGATGGGCCCCATGAACTACCAGTTCGAGCTGGGCTCGGCGCTCAAGAGTCGCCTCACGCACACCGCGGGCATCAAAGCGGTGCAGGCCATGCGCGCCCCCATCAACAAGATGCTCGAGGCCAGCGAGCGCTTCGAGCCCTACGAGAACATCGAGGAGCTTTCCTACAAGGCCGAGCGCATCCTGTCGCTGTGCAACACCATGGGCGAGGGTTGGCTGCTCACGGCCGAGATGATCGACCTCATCGAGCACGGCACGCCCAACATCGTGTGCGCGCAGCCCTTCGCCTGCTTGCCCAACCACGTGGTGGGCAAGAGCGTGATCAAGCGCCTGCGCCAGGACCACCCCGAGTCCAACATCGTGGCCGTGGACTACGACCCGGGCGCGTCGGAGGTCAACCAGCTCAACCGCATCAAGCTCATGATTTCGGTCGCCCGCGAGAACCTCTCCCGCGACGGCGAGTTCAAGCTGGCCAACGCCGACGACCCCACCCTGCGCGACGCCGTCATGCCCTACGTGGACGAGCGCAGCCGCGGCATCCTTGACGACCGCGAGGTCAACGGCGACCAGGCGGGCGACTTCACGTTCACGCGCGGTCGCTCCACGCGCAGCGCCGGTGCCCACGAGGAGAGCGGCCTGTGGCTGAGCCCCGGCCAACGTGCGCAGATCGCGCAGGCTCGCGCCGAAGCCGAGGAGCGCCGCCGCCAGCAGCAGTAGGTCGGTGGTACCAGAAAGACCACGTCTTTTTGGTACCACGCACCCCGTGCGCTGGCCGACGCCCCGCGCCCGCCGCGCCACTTGCCACACCGCACACCCCAAGCCCCAGGTAGCCCCGCGTTGCCTG